>CANSYV010000105.1 GCA_947651335.1 uncultured Lachnospiraceae bacterium | reverse complement strand
CGTCTGGTATCTGTTCTCCGTCTGCTATCTGTTCTCCGTCCGGTTATCCATGTAGTGAATTTCAATCCAGTTATTTGTGTCAGTAACTGTGGATATATCATATAATATTGAGGCCGTCTGCGCAAGCCCGCCTGGGGGATAATATTTTATAATTTTTTCTGCCTGTCTTTTCAGGGGCTGAGCAGCCCTTATCCATTTTTATATCCCCATGCCCGGGATATATGAAAGAAATTACCGGCCCCAGCGGTTCTGTCCAGACATACTCGAAAACAGGGAGACGATAGCCCATTTTGAGCCGCGTCTCCCTGTTTTCATACTGCCGCTATTCTATTTTAATAAGTAAGCTTCATGGCTTTGCCTTCCCTGTGGGATGCTGTAGCTGTCAGCGCCAGCTTAATGCCCATCATGCCGTCATATGCCGTAACCGGTGAGGGGTTCCCTTCCAGTACATTCTGCACAAAAGCCTCCATCTCCAGCTCATAGGCGTCTTTGAAACGGCCCAGGCACCAGTTGGCCATATCGTATGTAATCTCCTGGCCTCCCACCATCTTAAAGGGAGTCAGCTGTTCCTGTCCCACAAAAACGCTCTTTTCCAGACCAATTACTTCTGTACGGGTATCATAGACGTCGTTGGCATTGCGGCTGATCTCAATCATCCCCAGACCGCCGTTCTGGAATTTCAGCAGCATCTGGCCGTCGTCCACATCGCCCAGATCTTTCAGAAATTCATGTTTCAGGACTGCCCCCTGCGCATAGATTTCCGTAATCTCACATCCCATCAGCCAGCGGGCAACATCAAGGTCATGGATTCCCATATCCACAAACAGCCCCCCTGACTGGGGTACATATGCCGGCGGCGGGCCGTTGGGGTCACGCTGGCAGTCGTGGATATAGATTGGTTTTCCACAGCTACCGGAAGCGATCTTCTCTTTTGCGGCAACATGGCCTGGATCAAAACGGCGCATGAAACCAACCTGAAGATATAATCCCGCCTTTTTCACAGCGTCCATGATTTTCTCCGCTTCTTCCACGGTGAAGGTAATGGGCTTTTCAACGAAAATCGGTTTTCCGGCCGCAATCACATCCATCAGAACATCATAATGGGTCTGGGTGGGGGTTGCAACCACTACTGCGTCCACCTCTGGATCTTTCAGCATCTCTTTATAATCCGCATAACCGGTTACGCCAAAATCTTCCTTCCCCCGTTCCAGCGCCGCGGGAACCGGGTCGGATACTGCTGCCAGACGGGCGCCCATGGTACGGGTAACATTTACGGTATGCTGGTAGCCCAGACGTCCAAGTCCGATGACGCCAACTCCAAGTGTTTTTTTCATAATTTCAAACCTCCTAAAATGCAATGAACAGTAATGGGTGTATTAGTTGCCAAGTTTAACGCCGGATTCCGCAATACGCGCTTCAAGATCTGTGCGGAATTCTTCCAGATTTTCCTCATTCAGAACCACAACATCCAGCGGCTGGTCTTTCTCCACCGTCTCGCCGTCCAGGATCTTAACCGCATTGATGACGCCCTGATACCCTTCCTCTACCGGAAGCTGTGCCACAGAAGCGGCCATTTCTCCGTTGGCAATGGAATCCATGGCGTTGAAGGTGCCATCGAAGCCCACAACAACTACATCTGTGAGATTCGCAGCCGCCACTGCCTGGTATGCTCCCAGCGCCATATCGTCATTGGTTGCATAGAAAGCTTTGATATCCGGGTTTGACTGAATGATATTCTCTGCCACGTCTACAGCTTTTCCACGGTCAGAGTCCGCCGGCTGAACCGCCACAACTTCCAGTCCTGCTTCCTCCATGGCTTCTTCCGCGCCGGCCCCACGGTCGTCGTGTACCGTCTGGCCCACAGTGCCGCGGATAATCGCAACTTTATCACCGGATTCCAGCTTGGAAGCGATGAATTCACCGCCCTGCCTGCCCGCGTCTTTGTTTCCAGTCCCGACGAAACAGGAGTAGAGGGACTCGTCATCCGTATTCAGTTTGGTGTCGATGAGTACCAGGGGAATGTCCGCCCCCTTGACTGTTGTGGCCGCAGATACCAGCGCGGTGGGCTCGTTTGCCGCCAGAACAATCGCGTCGACTTTATTATTTACAGCGTCTTCTACCATATTAATCTGTGTGGCGGAATCTGACTCTGCATTGGGGCCGATTACATTCACTTCCACACCCAGCTCTTTTCCAGCCAGTTTTGCCCCTGCTTCTACCATGTGCCAGTAATCACTGTTGAGGGCCATGCAAATCGTAGTGATTTTGTAGCTGCCGCCGCTTTTGCCTTCCTCTGCACTGTCAGAGGTGTCTCCGGCACCAGAATCTGCATCCCCGTCTGCGGTGTCCGTGTCTGTCTCTGTGTCAGATGCCGCCGCACCGCTGTCAGATGACTCATTCCCGCCGGAACCGCCGCAACCTGCCAGCATCCCCGCTGCCAACACTCCACTCAATAACATAGCCAGCATTTTTCTCCTGAATTTCATATTTCTTCCTCCTTTAAATAATGATAAAATCTATCTTTTCCTCTTTTTCGAGGGAAAGTTCAAAATGTTTTGTTAAAATATATTATGCCGCCGCTTTTTCTTCTTTCTTCATACGTTTTACCCGTTTAAAGCCGCCGCCGCGGACTACGTCGATAAATACTGCCACGATGATAATCCCGCCCAGGAAAATTGTCTGCATATCCGAAGATACGTTAAGCAGATTCAAACCATTGCGCAGAACAGCGATGAGCAGAACCCCTGTAAAGGTACCCAGCACGTTTCCTTTTCCTCCGAAGAAGCTGGTGCCGCCGATGATAACCGCCGCGATGGCGTCATTTTCCAAAAGGTTTCCTGACAGCGGGTAAGCGGAGTCGGTACGCCCGGTGAGCATGATGCCGCCAAGAGCCGCCATTACACCGGAAATCACATATACGCTGGTGCGGACAAAATCAACATTGATGCCGGACAAGCCTGCCGTATTGATATTTCCTCCCACTGCATAAATGTGCCGCCCAAGGGTCGTGTAATTTAAGAACACACTGAACAGGGCATAGACAATCAGCATAATCACGAAGGATAAGGGGATTTTTCCCAAAAAGCTGTCCTGGTTGCTGCTGAGAAACGCAGACCCCGCCCACTTTACCACTGCCGGCATACCTGCAATGGGAGTCGCGCCGGTGATCACCAGGCCAATCCCTTTATAGATATTTTGTGTGCCCAAAGTGGAAATAAAGGGATGGGGCAGTTTGCATTTTGTCAGGAGCAGGCCGTTGACCAGACCCAGCAGTCCGCCGGTGAGAATGCCGATGAGCAGGCAGAGCACTGGATTCACCCCTGCTTCCACCGCGCATTTCGCCATAATAATGGTGGATAAGGTCATCGTGTATCCGATGGACAGGTCAATCCCCGCAGTCAGAATACAGACCATCATGCCCAGCGACAGAAAGCCGTTCAGGGCCGCCTGGCGCGCCACGTTCAACAGGTTCGTTGACGTAAAAAAGTTTTCATTTTTAAATGCGAGGAAAATACACAGAAGGATCAGTGCCACCAAAGGCCCTGACTTACTGATTAGTTCCGCCGCTTTTCCTGTAATATTGTTATTATTCTTATTATCCATTACAATTTTCCTCCCGTCGCCAGCGTCAAAATCTCCTCCTGGCCGATGATACCGTCATTGTCGACAATACCCGTCTGCCTGCCTTCATACATAACCATCACCCGGTCGCTCATCCCCAGAATTTCTTCCATCTCTGACGACACCATAATAATGGATGCCCCGTCTTCCAGCAGCGCATTCATGATGTTATAGATCTCCACCTTCGCCCCCACATCAACACCCTTGGTGGGTTCATCAAAAATAAATACTTTTGCATGAGAAAGCAGCCATTTCATAATAACAATTTTCTGCTGATTTCCTCCGGAAAAATTAACTGCCAGCTTATCTGGCTGCATGGGCCGCAGATTTAGATCTGCACCGTATTTCTCAATCATCTGGCGGCGGTTTTTATTATCAATAAGTCCGATTTTATTTTTAAACTGGGGCAGGGTCACGATCGTGCCATTTTCAATCACGTCATGGATCAGGATCAGGCCTTCTTCCTTGCGGTTCTCGGTTATCAGCACAATCCCCTTCCTAATGGCGTCCTGCGAGCTTTTGATGTGCAGCTCCTGCCCTTCTATGTAAATATGGCCTTCCACCAGCGGGTCTGCCCCAAATATGGCACGCATAGTCTCCGTCCTCCCCGCACCCACCAGCCCGAATACGCCCAGCAGCTCGCCTTTGCGGACGTTAAAGCCAATGTTGTCGAATTTTTCCGCGCTAAGTCCTTCACAGCGGAACATTTCCTCTCCAATGGGCACATTGCGTTTGGGGAATTTTTCCTCCAGGGAGCGGCCAACCATCATTTTAATGATCTGATCCTCTGTGACCCCTTCCACGTCAATGGTGGGGCCGGAGTTCTGCCCGTTTTTGAGAACGGTGACCTTATGACCCACTTTTTTCGCCTCATCCAGCTTATGGGTGATGAACAGTATGGAAACCCCATCTTTCTGGTTCAGTTCCACCATCAAATCCAACAGGAAATCAATTTCCTTCCGGCTGAGGGACGAAGTGGGTTCGTCCATAATCAGCAGCTTTGCATTGCGGTCAATCGCCCGGGCAATCTCCACCAGCTGCCGCTGTCCCATTCCCAGCTTCTCCATGGGCATGTCCAGATCCACATCCGCCAGGCCTACCCGCTCAAGCGCTTTTTTCGCACTGCGTTTCTGTTCTTTCCAGTCGATTAATCCCCCTTTTTTCTTCTCACAGCCCAGATACATGTTCTCCACCACGCTCAGGCACGGGATATTGCTGAGCTCCTGGTAAATAACAGCAATGCCCAGGTCATAGGCATCCTGAATGCTGCGCAGCTTCACCGGTTCCCCCAGCCACAGCATCTCACCGCCTTCCGGCTTGTTGATACCAATGATTGTTTTAATCATCGTGGACTTTCCCGCGCCGTTCTCGCCTAACAGTAAGTGAACTTCCCCTTGACCGATAGAGAGGTTTACATGGCTTAGTGCGACAACGCCAGGAAAAATCTTTGTGATGTCACGCATTTCCAGCAATGGTATCTGAGTGCCCTCATGCTGTCTGCTTTCTGACATTTTTACGCCTCCTTCCCTTTTATACAACTGGATACTTTCCGCATCCAAACCTCATCAAACACACTGGAATTCCCTGTTTCAGCATATATCATAATTAAAAGTCATTTATATTCATAAATTTCAGCATGTTTCATAATTGACATTTAGTCTAACATAATATATTTATATATACTTGCGGTATATTGCTTTGTTTTCCATATATTTTTGCTCTGTTTCTCTCAGATTTTCGTTTTCCTGCTTTTTTATTGAGTAAATTCTGAATATATTTCCAAAATTTCAATATATTTCCTGTTCCAGGTCTATAATGTATTATGTGTGGCAAAGAATATTTTTCTAATGCTGTTTCTGAAAAAAATTGAGTCTATCCTTGATGGCATTCAAAAAATCTCCAGTGAAATTACTGTTACGGTTATCAACTATTCTGATAAAGCTGCATAATAAAAAAATAATACAGACCGGACCACATTCTGCCGTGATCCGCATCTGTATTATTTTCAAAACAATTAAGACATCTCAGTTTTCATCTTCTATTCCATCAGTATATTCAGCAGGCGGCTCATCTCTTTCCTTTTCCATTCCCAGGATGCATCACTCCTTTGCTGTTCTCCATCCGCAAGTTCATACACATACTCCCTGATATAGTTCCTGAGCATCACCCGTTCTAATCCATTAACGGCAGATTTACACGCTGCCTGCTTCCTCAATATTAACCTTAAACTCTTCAGTTCCCATACCCCGGTTCAAAGGAAGCCAACAATGAGAAAATCTTATAAAACATATAATTGATCAAAAAGATATGGAATCTAAAAGAGTTTAAGTTTAATAACAGTTTAATAATAACCCGTCTCATCCAATTCCCACTTATAGTGGATAGTCTCGGCTATTTTCTCCACTTCCATCCTATCTACCTGATCATC
>CANSYV010000104.1 GCA_947651335.1 uncultured Lachnospiraceae bacterium | reverse complement strand
CGGCGGGAATATGGAAATTACTGATAGCATTGCAGAGGCGTTGATGCGCACTGTTATGAAATATGCCCGTGTGCTGGTGCGTGAACCGGAAAATTATGAAGCCAGAGCAGAAATTATGTGGGCAGGAAGCCTTGCGCATAACGGCTTGACTGGCTGTGGAAATGATGGAGGAGATTTTTCATCTCACATGCTGGAACATGAAATGGGCGGAATGTTTGATGTGGCACATGGAGCAGGGCTGGCGGCAATCTGGCCAAGCTGGGCGCGTTATGTTTATAAGGACTGCCTGCCAAGATTTAAGAGATTTGCACTGTATGTCATGGGGGTGGAAGATGAAGGCAGTGATGAAAAAACTGCACTTGCCGGAATCGAAGCAATGGAAGCATTCTATCATTCTATCGGCATGCCGGTTAACATGAAAGAACTGGGAATTGATCCAACAGAAGAACAGATTTTGGAGATGGCACATCGCTGCGCACTGGCAGTGGGGGGCCAGAAAGGTTCGGCAAAAGTCTTGAAAGAAGAGGATATGGTTCAAATCTATAGAATGGCAAGGGCAGGAAGCACTGGAGCTGTATAAACTGCCTTGTCAAACTCCCGAAAATCTTCTATACTATACACATGGAAAATATAATCAATCAATGGGAAATGTTAAAAGAGAAACTCATTTATCTGGGCTATTGGGATAAGATCCAGAACCATCTGTCCACAATCCTCATGATCATTCTGCTGGGAGTTCTGTTCTTTGCCCTGATGAACTGCTTTCTGGGGCACCAGCTCATGCGGCTTTGGATGACAGTGATCGGGCTTGCCATCGGCGGAGCTTTCGGCGGGTACATGGGCCTGCGGCATTTTTATGACAAGAACGCCATCTTTTTGTCCGCCACAGTATGCGCCTTCGCTGTGGCCATGGCAGCTGCGCTGGTATACCGGGTGGGGCTGGTGGTACTGTGCGGCGGAGTGGTTTTCGCCACGCTGGAGCTGATGTTTCCTGTGGCTTCCATGAGTGTACATATGGGATTTGTGGCCCTGGGAATTGTGGTGGGAATCGCGTCCTTTGAGCACGAGACCATAGTAGTCACCTGGGTGACCGCCATCTGCGGAGGGCTGGCTGCCGCCAAAGCAGGACTTTTGCTGGTAAAATTCCAGTCCACCATTGCGGCTGTTATCATAGGCGCGCTGTTTGCCGCTTTGGGGGTTAAGTATCAGTATTCCCAGATACGCAAACATCCTCCAGGGTCACGAAAGACGGGCAGAAAGAACGTAAGAAAATGAAAAAGAAAATGTAGTAAGGAAACAAGAAGTTATGGGAGTTACCATCCGGCAAATAGCACAGGAGGCGGGAGTATCCCGGGGCACGGTGGACCGTGTGCTGAACAACCGCGGGAGAGTCCGCCCGGAAGTAGACAAAAAAGTGAGAGAGATTGCCAGGGAGCTGGGCTACCGTCCCAATCTGCTGGGCCGCGCCCTGGGAATGAGCAGAAATGATATTAAAATCGGCGTGATCATTCAGGCGTCAGAGACTTCATTTATTAAGGCGGTACTGGCTGGGATTCAGACAGCGGCATCGGAAGTGGAAAATTCCGGCGGGACCGTATTGGTGGAGAAGATTCCGGGAATCGATGCGGATAAGGTGCTGCGCGCAATGGAGCGTATGCGGGAACAGGGAATCCATGCCATTGCGCTGATGCCTGTGGAGGATCAGAGAATCCGTGAGAAAGTCAATCAATTTGTGGAAGAATACCAGATCCCTATTGTGACTTTTAACGGGGACCTTGAGGCGGCAAAGCGGCTGTGCTTCGTGGGCGAGAACGCGTATTTAAGCGGGAAAACGGCGGCGGGGCTGATGGGAGAATTTTTCCGGGAAAACGGCAGCACCATTGCCATGATCTCCGGCTTTGCCTCCAACAGTTCTCTGAGCCGGAGAATCAGCGGGTTCCGGGAAGTGATAGAACAGCAGTATCCGAAGATTCATCTGCTGGACACCGTATACTGTCAGGAAGACGAAGAACAGGCAGAGCGTCTGACAGAGCAGATTTTAAAGGAGCATCCGGAAGCAGGCGGAATCTATATGACGTGCTTTGGAGAAAACGGCGTGTGCCGGGCTTTAAAGAAGCAGGGGAAAGAACAGGAGATCGTACTGGTGGCCAGTGACCTCACAGGCAATAATTATGAACTGTTGGAGGAGGGGCTCATCAATCTGATTGTGGGGCAGGAGGATGTGGTCCAGGGGTATGAACCGGTAATGATTCTGTACCGCCTGTTATTCAACGGCGAAAAGCCCAAAGAAGAATACCAATATACGGATATTGTGATCAAGACCAGGTACAATGTATAAAATACGGATAAATGCACAAAAATCTTCTATGATTTTTGTTGCTTATTGCTATTGTGTGCCCGAGCACATTCTAGTATAATAAAGACACTTACATAATGGAATGAATAATTTGTGAAAAAATAATTAAAAAAGAAAGGAACTGGAAAAAATGAAAATCGGATTTAATGAGGCAACAGCTTTAAGATGTGAAGGACAGTCACTGATGGCAGACTTGGAAATGTGTGAAAAATACGGATTTGACTATTTTGAAATCCGTTACGACTGCATCGCAAAATACATTCAGGAAGGCCACACCCTGGAAGAACTGGGCGAATGGTTCAAAAACCACAACATCAAACCATGGGCTTACAACACTCTGGAATTCTTCAATCAGCTGGACCCCTTCCAGACACTGGCTATGGACTGGCATCTGGACTGGATTAAGAAAGTCTGCGAAGCAATCGGCATGAAAATGCTCATCGCAGTGCCTTCCTTCAATGTAGGACTGGACAAGAGCGTGGAAGAAATCAAGAAAGAGGCAGCTGCAAGACTGCGCTATATTGCAGAGAAAATGGGTCCGGATATCCGCGTATCCCTGGAATTCTGCGGTGTGCCCACCTGCTCCATCAACCAGTTCCAGACTGCATACGATGTAGTACAGGAAGTAGACCTGCCCAATGTAGGTGTGACACTGGATACCTTCCATTTCCATGAAATGGGCTCCAGCCTGCACGCACTGCAGAAAGCAGATCCGAAGAAAATCTTCGTATATCACTTAAATGACTGCGAAGACCTGCCTATCGGTTCCTGCGGCGATGACAAACGTCTGTGGCCGGAAGAAGGTGTGGTAAATCATGCCGGAATCGCAGCCGCACTGAACAAGATCGGATTCGACGGTGTATGTACCATCGAAGAATTCCGTCCGGAATATTATGCAATGAACCACGAAGAAAACATTAAGAAAGCTGCAGAAGTGACAAAAGCTTTTGTGGCAAAATACTTTAATAAATAGTCTGAGACGCGGACAGCCGCTGCCATGGGAGGAATACTCTGGCGGCGGCTGTCTTGTTTGCGGCCTTTTTTCTGTTCTATAGCAGCCATGGGACATTGACCACGGCTGCAATCTGTGTTAGTATATCTATAACAGTCATGGAGCATGTCTTACCATTCATTTATGGTTTTCATTACAAAAGAAGAATATGTTCCCGGCGGGTTCCAGGGGTATTTTTGTGAGGGCTTTTTGAGAACATTTCGTGTATCAGGGGATATGGCAGTATGGTAATAGAGATTGATTTTAACAGTGACGAAGCGATTTATATGCAGGTACGCAATCAGATTATAATTGGAATTGCCACATCCAGGCTTCAGGAGGGGGATGTGCTTCCCTCTGTGAGGCAGATGGCCAATCAGATCGGCATCAATATGCACACAGTGAACAAAGCTTATTCTGTATTGCGCCAGGAGGGACTGGTGACCATTGACCGGAGGAAAGGCGCTGTGGTGGCTATTGACGCGGACCGGCTCCAGACATTGGCTGAGCTGAAGGAACAGCTGTTGATTCTGCTGGCGAAAAGCTCTTGCAAATATATAACCAGGGAGGAAATTCATCAGCTGATTGATGAAATTTATGAGGAGTATTGTCTGTGACTAAAAAATCGCATTGCATTAATTTCAAACATGTTCGAGGAGGACAATATGCAGGAAAATTATACAAGGCAGGGGCAGGAAGCCATAAAGCTGGCTGAGCAGGCTGCCAAACAATATAACCATAATTATGTGGGAACAGAGCATCTTTTGATGGGGCTGCTGAAGCAGAAAGACGGGACGGCTGGAGCCGTGCTGGCGGAATTTCATGTGGAGGAGGAGCGGCTGGCGGGGCTGATTGATAAGCTGATTGCCCCGCCGGCAGACGTTTTGACAGAGGGCCCCAGGGGATATACTCCCCGCGCGGAGAGAGTTCTGGAGGCAGGGATTCAGGAAGCTGCCAATCTGGGGGGAGACCAGGCGGGAACAGAGCATCTTCTCATGGCACTGCTGAAAGAGACGGACTGTGTGGGCACCAGGCTTCTGCACACCCTGGAGGTGAATATACAGAAACTATACGGGGCAGTGCTGTCGGCCATTGGAGAGTCAGGGCGTTTTACCAAAGAAGAACTTAATATGGGACGTACCATGAGGGGCGGCGGCAATGCCAGCAGTACCCCTACCCTGGACCAGTACAGCCGGGACCTGACGGCCATGGCCGCGGAGGGAAAACTGGACCCGATTGTGGGCAGGGACGAGGAGATTGGCCGGATTGTACAGATTTTAAGCAGAAGAACCAAGAACAATCCCTGTCTGATCGGTGAGCCGGGAGTGGGGAAGACAGCCATCGCCGAAGGGCTTGCCCAGCGCATTGTGTGGGAGCTGGTGCCGGATACGGTTCTGGACAAGAGAGTGGTGGTTCTGGATTTGTCCAGCATGGTGGCTGGTTCCAAGTACCGGGGAGAATTCGAAGAGCGCATCAAAAATGTGGTGCGGGAAGTTTCCCGGAATAAAAATGTACTGTTATTCATCGATGAGCTGCACACCATTATAGGGGCAGGGGGCGCGGAAGGCTCTCTGGACGCGTCGAATATTTTAAAGCCCTCTCTGTCACGAGGCGAAATCCAGCTTATCGGAGCAACGACCATTGAAGAATACAGAAAGTATATCGAAAAGGATGCAGCCCTGGAACGCCGTTTCCAGCCGGTTATGGTGGAAGAACCGGATGAAAATGCGGCCCGGGAGATTCTGTATGGACTGCGTCCTTATTATGAAGACCACCACGGCGTGACTATTTTGGATGAAGCCATCGAGGCAGCGGTAAAAATGTCTGTGCGGTATATTAATGACCGGTTTCTGCCGGACAAAGCGCTGGATTTGATTGACGAAGCGTCATCAAAGGTACAGCTGTCCGGATTCCAGGCACCAAAAGGGATTCTGGACACAGAAAAGCAGATCCAGCAGCTCTATATGGAAAAAGAACTGGCTGTGAAGAACGGCGATTTCAAAAAGGCAAAAGAACTGCAGAAGCAGCAGGAGGAGAAAGAAGCCCAGTCGGAGAAAGAAAGACAGAAATTCAAGAAAAAATCCAAAGGCAGTAACCTGGTGGTGGACGAGAATGCAGTTGCGGATATTGTGTCCAGCTGGACCAAGATTCCAGTGAAACGGCTGGCGGAGGGCGAATCCAAGCGTCTGGCCAGATTGGAGAAGGAGCTGCATAAGCGTGTGATCGGACAGGAAGAAGCTGTCCGCGCCGTGGCCCAGGCGGTAAAAAGGGGGAGGGTTGGATTGAAAGACCCAGGCCGTCCCATTGGTTCTTTTCTGTTTCTCGGCCCCACAGGTGTGGGAAAAACAGAACTGTCCAAAGCTCTGGCAGAAGCCGTATTCGGCTCGGAGCAGGCCATGATTCGTGTGGATATGTCCGAATATATGGAAAAGCACAGCGTGTCAAAGATGATCGGTTCCCCTCCAGGGTATGTGGGATATGATGAGGGCGGACAGCTGAGCGAGAAAGTGCGCAGGAATCCTTACAGTGTGCTTTTATTTGACGAGATTGAGAAAGCCCATCCCGACGTATTTAATATTTTGCTGCAGGTACTGGACGACGGGCATATTACAGATGCCCAGGGCAGGAAAGTGGACTTTAAAGAGACGATTATCATTATGACTTCCAATGCGGCAAATGAATCCATTTGTTTCTATTTACTGCCCCGAGCAAGGATCTTG
>CANSYV010000103.1 GCA_947651335.1 uncultured Lachnospiraceae bacterium | reverse complement strand
AGGGGTTTGTGAAAGTGGCCAACCGGATTTTTGAGACCCGTCTGTATAATTTTTTCATAAAGTCTTATGAGGCCCAGTGTATTTCCCTGTGCAGGGCCGGCACAGAGGGGCGGAGCCGTTTTGTGAAAGATGGCCGCCTGGATATGGAGGGGATACTGGAATGGTATGCAGTCAGTTTTCACGACATTTATGGGGACAAGTATGAGGTGTTCGACGAGGCGGAAGGCCGCAGGAGGTTTCTGTTGTTTCTCAAACCGCTGATCAATGGGACGGGAAATTATTATATTGAAGCGGAAACCCGCAGTCATGAGCGGATGGATCTGGTGATTGATTATCTGGGGGAGCGGTTTGTGGTTGAGCTGAAAATCTGGAGAGGCGGCGCCTATCACCAGCGGGGCCGGAGGCAGCTTGCCGGTTATCTGGATGCCTGCCATCTGGATAGAGGGTATCTGCTCAGCTATAATTTTAATAAGAATAAGAAAACCGGCCTTTGCCGTATCCAAATTGGCGGCAGGGAACTGGTGGAAGTTGTAGTGTAGTAACATAAAAAGCTGCAGAGTCTGGATGTGGATTTTCCTTGGGAACATACGTAAACCCCGGCAACAGTGCTTTTGCCGGAATATTGAACGATCAATATGTGGATAAAACGGGTCTGATCGGCCTGATCAATAAAACCATTGAGACACCCAGAAGACTTACCTGTATCAGCAGGCCGCGGAGATTCGGCAAATCATTTGCGCTGCAGATGCTCTGTGCCTATTATGACAGGAGCTGTGATTCTTCGAAACTGTTCAGGGGGAAAGATATCAGCAGAGACGAAAGCTATGAACAGTATTTGAACCAATATAATGTGATCTATGTTGATATGACATATATCAAGCCATTTACAGATAATTTTAAGACCATAGTCCCTTATTTAAGCGCAAAGATTACGGAGGAATTGAAGACAGCGTATCTGGAAGCTTCTGTGAGCGATGAGCTTCCGGCAGTTATGATCCATGCGGCTGAGGTTTCCGGCAGCAAATTTGTCATGATCATTGATGAGTGGGATGCGCCCATTCGGGAAAATCCGGAGGTTCAGCGGGAGTATCTGGAATTCCTGCGCAGTCTGTTCAAGAGCAGCGGGACGACGGCGAAAATATTTGCGGCGGCCTATATGACCGGCATTCTTCCTATTTAAAAAAATGGGTATCAGTCAGCTATCTCTGATTTCAGGGAGTACACGATGATTAAACCCAGGAAATTTGCCAGGTACGTCCGCTGTCTGGAGCAGCAGGAATATTTCACCAGTTTCGTTTCAGTTTAGATTTCTCTGTTAAAATTTCCAACAGGTATAGAAAACTGAAATATAATGATTGGAGGTCATAAATGATATGCTGCAGATTGTAACAGATACCGCATCCGATCTTACTGTGGGCCAGGCAGAGGATATGAACATCCGCCTCGTACCCCTTACGATTACCTTTGAAGACGGGGAGTGTCCCCAGGAGCGGGATGAGGATTTTGATGTTTTCTATAGGCGGCTGAAACAGTCAGACTCTCTGCCTAAGACAAGCTGTCCCTCTCCGGAGCTGTATCTAGAGGTTTTTGAGAAAGCCAGGCAGGCGGGGGATGATGTGCTGGTGCTTACATTATCCGGGGGCCTGAGCGGAACGGTGGAGTCGGCGCGGGTGGCCAGGGAACTGTCCGGGTATGAGAGGATTTTTATTGTGGATACCCATCAGGCGATTATGGCCCAGAGAATGGCTGTGGAATACGCGGTTAAGCTCCGCGAAGAGGGGGCAGGTGCAGAAGAAATTGCCCAAAAGGTCGAGGAAGTGAGAGACCAGATTGTGGTCTGCGGAGTGGTGGATACACTGGTCTATCTGAAAATGGGCGGAAGAATTCCGGCGGGGCTGGCCGTTATCGGGGAAGCTCTGCATATTAAGCCGGTGATTGTCCTGGAGGATACGATTCTGAAGACTATGGCAAAGGTGAGGGGAAGGAAATCGGGAATTGATAAGTTGTATGCCAGGATAGAAAATGATGGCATAGACCCTGATTTTCCTGTGTACTTTGGGTATACCTCTAACCGCAGGATTGTGGAAGATTTTATGAGGGATACAGAAAAGAAGTTTCATCTGGAGGGACGGTGCCGTCTTTATCCCATCGGCGGGATTATCGGCACCCACTGCGGTACGGACTGTATTGCGGTTTCCTATAAGAAGCGGGAAAATGGTGGGAGCATATGATTCATATTCTGGTTGTGGATGATGATAAAAATACCAGGCGGCTGTTGAAGGCTGTGCTTGAGAGTGAAATGTACACGGTGCATACAGCCGAAAACGGGGAAGATGCCCTGGCGGTAATGGACAGGGAGCATATTGACCTTGCGGTGCTGGATGTGATGATGCCAAAAATGGACGGCTATGAATTCACGAAACTGCTGCGTGAGAACCAGAATAATCTGCCGATTCTCATGATTTCCGCCAGACAGCTTCCCAGTGACAAGCATAAAGGGTTTCTTGTGGGAACTGACGATTATATGACAAAGCCCATCGACGAAGAGGAAATGCTGCTGCGCATCAAGGCGCTTTTGCGCAGGGCACAGATTGTCAATGAGCGGAAAATCGTCATAGGTGATGTGGTTTTGGATTATGATTCTTTTACGGTGAAAAAGCCGGGGCAGATGCAGGAGCTTCCCCAGAAAGAATTTATGCTGTTATATAAACTTTTGTCCTATCCCGGAAAAATTTTCACCCGGATTCAGCTGATGGATGAGATCTGGGGTGCACAAAGTGAGACTGGCTGGGAGACGGTTACTGTTCACATCGGCCGGCTGCGCAGGCGTTTTGAAGACTGGGAGGAATTTAAAATTGAGTCTGTGAGAGGGCTGGGATATAAGGCGGTAAAATGCGGTTGAAAAGACAGGGCCAAAAGACAGGGATTGGATTGAATTTTGCTATTTCCCTGGCTGTTTTCTGTATTCAGTTTATCACTATTTTTATGAGTGCGGTTTTTACGTATCTGCTGATACAGCTGGGGGTTATATCAGCGGGCGGGGATACAGAGCTTTCCATGGGGCATATTATTCTCTTTATGGTTGTGATCAGCAATGCCATTGGCTCTATGGTGGCATTTGTGGCTATCCGGATTCCGCTGAAATTTGTGAGCCATATTATCCATCAGATTAACCGTCTGGCATCCGGGGATTTCCAGGCCAGGCTGCATTTTAATTCTGCGGTATCCCGGCATCCGTCTTTTGCGGAGCTCTCGGAAAGTTTTAATAAAATGGCGGAGGAATTGGGGAATACGGAAGTCCTGCGCAGTGATTTTATCAATAATTTTTCACACGAATTTAAGACTCCTATTGTTTCCATCGCGGGTTTTGCCAAATTGCTGAAAAGGGGGAATCTCACGGAGGAGCAGAAAAAAGAGTATCTGGATGTGATTGAGGAAGAGTCTCTGCGCCTTTCCTATATGGCCACCAATGTGCTGAGTCTCACCCAGGTGGAGAATCAGACGATTTTGACAGATGTGTCCAGGTTCAATCTTTCCGAACAGCTGCGCTCCTGCATTTTGCTGCTGGTGGATAAGTGGGAGAAAAAGGAATTGGATTTTGAGGTGGAGTTCGGTGAATATATGATCTCTGCCAATGAGGAACTGCTCAAGCAGGTGTGGATTAATCTGATTGACAATGCCATTAAATTTTCACCAAACGGCGGAGTGATTGAGATTGATATAGAAGACCAGGCAGACCAGGTGTCTGTTTCTGTGGCCAATTCAGGGGAGGAGATATCCCTGGAAAACCAGAAGCGGATATTTAATAAATTTTATCAGGCCGACGGTTCCCATTCCATTGAGGGAAATGGGATTGGGCTTGCGGTGGTGAAACGGGTGGTGGATCTGCACAGCGGGAGAGTGGCGGTGCACAGTGAGCATAATATAACGGCCTTTACTGTGATGCTGCCTAAGAATTTGAGAAACAGCTAAAACAAAACAGAGGATTTGTATATGGAAAAAAAGGACAGGGATATTTCCTGGAAAAATTGTTTTCGGGCGGCATTTAGTGTTTTCGTTCTCTTTGTATGTATTTCTGGCTGGAAATATGTTGTGAAGTTTTCCGGAATGATGTTTCAGGCGGTTTGGCCGATTATTCTGGGAATTGTAATGGGATATATTCTGAATATTCTGATGAACTTTTACGAACGGCATTATTTTCCAAAGAAGATTCATGAAAAGAAGTTTCAGAAAAGCCGCAGACCGGTGTGTCTGGCCGCCTCTTTCGTGACGCTGATTGTTATTTTGGTATGGCTGACAGGAACTGTGATTCCGGAGCTGGTATCCTGTGTGAAGTTTCTCACTGCGGAAATTCCCCCTGCCATAGAGGGAATGTTTACCAGTGAGTGGGTGAATGAGGTCTTTCCAGAGGATGTTTTGTATCAGTTATCCTCCATGGACCTGATGGAGCATGTCCTGAAAATTGTTCAGAAGATCACCAGCAGTCTGGGGGACGCGGCCAATGTGGTCATCAATGCTGTTTCCTCAACGATTTCTATTATTGTAAATGTGTTTATCGGGACAGTCTTCTCGATTTATCTGCTGTCTGGGAAAGAGAAGATCAAAGAGCAGTCCCTGCGGGTGATGGGGCATTATCTGCCGGAAAAATGGAGTGAAAAGATTTTGTACGGATTGTCCGTACTGAATGATTCCTTTCGCAAGTATATTGTAGGCCAGTGTACAGAGGCGTTGATACTTGGTGTTCTGTGCTTTGCCGGGATGGTGGTTCTCCGGTTCCCTTATGCGGGTATGATCGGAACCCTCATTGGATTTACAGCGCTGATTCCCATAGCCGGGGCTTATATTGGGGCTGGTGTGGGTGCCATTATGATTTTGACGGTATCGCCGCTGAAAGCTCTTTTGTTCCTGGTATTCATTGTTGTTCTCCAGCAGCTGGAAGGAAATCTGATTTATCCCAGGGTGGTGGGAAAATCCATCGGTCTTCCGGCACTCTGGGTGCTGGCGGCTGTGACAATCGGCGGAAAGCTGCTTGGGATTGCAGGTATGATGATTGGGGTGCCTATTGTGGCTGCAGTGTACCGGCTGGTGTGTGAGGATATGGAGCGGCGGGAGAGGTGTTCTCACTAAGTATATGGGTATTTATGAACTATTTTACAATAAGTTTTCAATTCATATCCCAGTACGCTGGCCAGGATGAGAAGCATCATCATTTTATCCGACTGTGACAGGGGGGGTTCCTGCAAACAGTTTCATACGGTCACGCCTTGCCGCGCAGACCAGGGTCAATCCATACTGCCCGGCCAGCATTACCGCTTCTCTGGAAGGTGAGGCTTTGCTTGCCAGAATCGGAATTCCGGCGCGGATTGCTTTGACTGCCATATCTGTGGGAACCCGGCCGCTGGAGTAGACGATACATTTATGCAGGTCTATGTTCTGCCGCAGGGCGAAGCCGATTGCTTTGTCCATGGCGTTGTGCCGTCCAATGTCTTCGCATTGAAAAAGCAGGCTGTCTCCCTGTGCCAGAAAGCAGCTGTGAGTGGCCCAGGTTTTTTGGTGTAGAGGCATGCCGTCGGAAAAGCGGTCTGCCAGCGCAAACACCTGGGAGGCGTTCCAGGGGATGGGGGAAACTGGGCGGATGGGCTCCTGACTCTGAAACCAGCCGTTTAAAATATGATTTCCGGTACAGCAGGATGGGGTAATTTCCACATAATCTTCTGATTCATTTCTTTTGGTTTCTGTCAAAATAACCTTTGCCCTTGTGCCGTATTCACAGATATAAATCTGTTTTACCTGGTCTGTGGAATAGATGATCCCCTCAGTCAGCAGGCGGCCCAGAACCAGTTCTGTCAGAAATTCCGGGATGGCAATCAGCTTCATAGTCAGCTGGTCATTGATATAAACCTCCAGTAAGTGTTCTTTCAAAACAGGTTCCGATTCCTTTTTACAGGTTCCGTCCCGTCCTATGTACTGATAGGGTGTGGATTCTAATAATGTCAGGTCTCGATATTGCTCATTGATGTGCATTTTCTTCTCCATCGCCTCTTCATATTTCCTTGCATCACGTAACGTCTGGCTT
>CANSYV010000102.1 GCA_947651335.1 uncultured Lachnospiraceae bacterium | reverse complement strand
CCATTCCCAGACAAAGCCGCCGCACATTTTATCATTATCCTGAATCATCTGGAAGATATTCAGGCAGATGCAGACAAAGTGCGCCCGTATGATCATATCTGGGATATGTACTATGATGAGTTTGATGATGAGCAGGCAATTTGATATTATGCCGCGGGGAAAGTGCGGCGGTCAGCACCAAGGGAAACCTGTCGCGGGTTTCCTGTTTTTTTACCGCTGTCAGGGATTTTTATACAGCGGTATGATATGATTAGAACGTCAAAAGGCCTCATTTCCCTTGCTGGCTAATTTTCCGAATCTCCGCACCACAAGATATTGCGTCGATGCACCACATCGACTTCATATCTTGCGGCACGGATCTTCGAAAAATTATCTCACCAATGAAAATGGACTTTTGACGCTCTAATCATGATATGAAGGAAAGTAGCAAATGGCGGATCAAAAAGGAAAATTATTACATATATACACCCCGGACTACGTAGTCTTTGACCTGGAGACCACAGGGATTTCACCGAAAACCGATGAGGTAATCGAGATATCGGCGGTGAAAGTCCAATCCGGCACACCGGTGGAGGAATTCAGTACACTGGTGAATCCCGGGCGGCAGATCCCTTATGGGGCCAGCCGGGTGAACGGGATTACCGATGAGATGGTGGCGGATTCCCCGTCTTTTCGGGAAGTTTTGGATAAATTTCTGGAGTTTGCGGATGGATTTGTGCTGGTGGGTCATAACATTGCCAATTTTGACATGAAGTTCCTCTATCGGGATGCCCGGCGGTTTTACGGACGGGTGCCTGGCAATGATTATGTGGATACCCTGTTTATGGCCAGGAAACATCTGCCCCGTCTGCGGCATCACCGTCTGGTGGATCTGGCAGAATATTACCAGATTTCCAGCAAAGGAGCCCACAGGGCGTTAAACGACTGCCGGATGAATCAGCAGGTCTATGAGCGCATGGCACAGGAGAAGAGGGAAGGAAAAAAGGAGCAGGGTGCGGGGAAAGTGCCGCCGCCGGTTCAAAAGCCAAAGCATACCACTATGAAACTGCGGGGCGTGGTGGAGCGGATTACTTATCAAAACCCGGATAACGGCTACACGGTATTAAAATGCGCGGTGAAGAATTATAAAGACCTGGTGGCGGTTGTGGGAAATATGCTGGATGTGAATGTGGGCTCTGTCCTTCTGATTGAGGGAAACTGGAAGGTGGACAGCAGGTATGGAAAACAGTTTCTGGCAGAAACCTGGGAGGAGACTCTGCCAGCCACAGTCTATGGCATTGAAAAGTACCTGGGGTCAGGGCTTATAAAGGGGGTGGGGCCGAAGTTCGCGGGCAGGATTGTCCAGAAGTTTGGAACAGAGACTATAGAGATTATTGAATCGGATATATCCCGTCTCCGGGAAGTGGAAGGGCTGGGAACCAAGAGAATCCGTCAGATTCAGGAAAGCTGGGAGCGCCAAAAAGAGATTAAAAATGTCATGCTCTTTCTCCAGAGCTATGGCGTGAATACGTCTTTTGCAGCGAAAATATACCGGCAGTACGGCAATGAGAGCATCGGGAAGGTGAAAGAAAATCCCTTCCGGCTGGCGGACGATATCTGGGGCATTGGTTTTAAGACAGCGGACAGTATTGCCGAAAAGCTGGGGTTTGGAAAAGAGTCTTATGTGCGTCTGCGCAGCGGTATGATGTACACCCTGAGCAGTCTGGCAGATGAAGGGCATGTGTATGCAGGAAAGAGCCAGCTGGTAGAAAAGGCGGCAGAGCTTCTGGAGGCGGATGAGACCAGGATTGTGATGACCCTTGACCAGATGTTAAAAGACAAAGACCTGATTGTCCAGAGTCTGGGGGAAGACGGGGAGGATGCCATCTACCTGCCGCCTTTTTACTATGCGGAGACAGGTGTGGCGGGGAAATTAAGGAAGCTGGCCCGGGCTCCGGCCCAGGACAGGCTGTGGAATGCTCTGATGGAAGCCAGGAGAAAGACAGGGAATCAGGAGCTGTCCGTGGATGTGGGACGGATACAGGAAAAGGTACATATGGAATACGATGCCGTCCAGGCAGATGCCATCAGAAAAGCGGCTGTGTCAAAAGTGATGGTGCTCACCGGCGGTCCAGGAACGGGAAAGACCACTGCCACCCAGGGGATTATTGCCGCATACCGTGCCTTTGGGCTGAAGATTCTGCTGGCTGCCCCCACAGGAAGGGCGGCAAAACGGATGACGGAAGCCACAGGGCTGGAAGCGAAGACCATCCACCGCCTGCTGGAGTGCAAGCCGCCTGACGGGTATCAGAAAAATGAGGAACAGCCCCTGGAAGGAGATGTGCTGATTGTGGACGAATGCTCCATGATTGATATTGTGCTGATGAATGCCCTGCTGAAAGCCATCCCCGCGGGCATGCGTCTGGTGCTGGTGGGGGATATCGACCAGCTGCCCTCCGTGGGGGCGGGAAATGTGCTGCGGGATATTATTGATTCTGATATGTTTCCTGTCATCCGCCTCACAAAGATTTTCCGCCAGGCCCAGACCAGCCGGATTATTATGAATGCCCACAGAATCAATGAGGGGAAAATGCCGGATATCTCCAACGGAAAGGAGACGGATTTCTTTTTCGTGGCCAAGGAAGACCCAGAAGCGGCCGCCGCTGAGGTGGTGAAGCTGGTGAAACACAATCTGTCCAGGTATTATCACACACCGCCCCAGCAGATTCAGGTATTGACTCCTATGCAGAGAGGGGCGGCTGGCGCGGCGGCTTTGAATCTTGCCCTTCAGGAAGCGCTGAATCCCCAGGGAGATGGACTGCGCCGCAGCGGTTCCCTGTTTCGGGCCGGGGATAAGGTGATGCAGATACGGAACAATTACGATAAGGAAGTGTTTAACGGTGATATCGGTGTGATTGATTCCGTGGATATCCAGGGCAAAACGCTGAAAGTGGACTTTGACCAGCGGCTGCTGGAGTATGATGCCGCGGAACTGGATGAGCTGGTGCATGCTTACGCCACAACTATTCACAAAGCCCAGGGGTCAGAATATCCCATTGTGGTCATGCCGGTGTTGATGAATCATTTTGTCATGCTTCAGCGCAATCTGATCTATACGGGAATTACCAGGGCGAAGAAGATACTGGTGATTGTGGGGACAAAGAAGGCTTTATCCTATGCGGTGAGAAATGTGACGGTGACAAAGAGAAATACCTTATTGAAGGAACGTCTGAACGGGACTGTGGGCAGGGCAGGCACAGGACAGGAGGATGAAGGCAGGGTGATTTACGGAGCCTTTGAGACAGAGGGCAGGGATGTACAAAAAGCGGCAGAAGAGCCGGCATATTATGAAATAAGGAGGAAATGAACATGACAGATTTGTTAAACAAAATTCAGACACGCAGGAGTATACGGAAATTCAAACAGGATATGATATCCAGGGAAATTCTGGACCAGATTATCACAGCCGGAACCTATGCGGCCACGGGCATGAATACCCAGTCGCCTATTATTATTGCGGTGACTAATAAAGAGATGCGGGATAAACTGTCTGCTATGAATGCAAAGATTATGGGGAGCAAAGGTGATCCTTTTTACGGGGCTCCTGTGATTCTGATTGTCCTTGCGGATAAGAGCTGCGTGAACCGGGTGTACGATGGAAGCCTGGTGATGGGAAATCTCATGCTGGCCGCCCATGAGCTTGGCATCGGGAGCTGCTGGATTCACAGGGCGAAGGAGGAATTTGAGACAGAAGAAGGCCTGGAAATCTTAAAGTCCCTGGGGATTACCGGTGAGTATGAGGGAATCGGGCATTGCGCCCTTGGTTATGTGGACGGTGAGTATCCGGGTATTCCGGATAGGAAAGACAACTGGGTGTATTATGTGGAGTAGTTTTTCGTAAAAAATAGAAAGAAGGAGGAGAAAAATGAAAAATAAGAAATGTATTGCGTCAATTATCATGTTGATTATCATGTTGGCTGTGGCGCAGAATGTATCAGCAGCCAGTGAAGACGGGAACGCACAGACATACCTGACGAATTCGAATCAAGTAAGGTTCGACGTAAGACAGGGTAAGACAACGAGAGGATATATTACAAAAGGAAAGAAAGGCAGATTTTACACTTTTTTAAATCCGAAGAGGGCGAAATGGAAAACCAGCAATGGTAAAGTTGCATCTGTCAGCAAATCTGGAATCATCAAGGCAAAATCAAAAGGAACAGCTACGGTTAGTATGACCTATGGAAAGACAAGATATGCCTGCAAAATTACTGTAGAGACACCGAAAATAAGTAAAAAATCCATCACAATTAAGCAGGGACAGACGTACCGGCTTAAAATGAAAGGGACAAAGCAGAAGTTTCTGTGGCGTGCAGCAGACTCGAATGCTTCTGTAGACAGCAAGGGAAAGGTAACTGGGAAATATACAGGTACGACTTATATAAGCGCACGAAATTTGTATGGAGAAGAATATAAGTGTAAAGTAACTGTAAAAAGTGTCGTTGATCCCAATGCACCCGGCGGAAGAAATAATCCGGTATCCGCACGCAGCGGAACGGAATTTTCAGTGAAAAAGTATGATGGCGTAAGAAAATACGGATTAAAACTGCTGGAGTGCAAAGACGGTGGCGAAGCGGACAGCATTGTCCAATCTGAAAACAGGTTCAATGAAAAGCCTTCTGGAAATGAAAGGTGGGTTTTATACCATTTCGAAATGAGATACATATCTGGAGACGGAGAATCCACAGGGGCAGATCTGGTGAATGTTTATGATTTGTTTAATGAAAACGGATCAATTTCAATGTCCGGCAGAGCGAGGGCGGTTTTGGGAAAAAATCTGATGCAGTCCCATAGCTGCAGACTTTATTCCGGAGGAACGGGAGATTTCTGGTTTGGGGTTCTGCTTCCAGAGAATGTAAAATACACAACTCTGAGAGTTCAATGCGGTTCGGATAAATATGGAAACAGGCTGGAGCGGTGGATCAGGCTGGACTAAATATGCAGATGGGGGATTCAGATATACACTCTAATTGAGAGAACTCCTAATCAGAAAAGAGGTGTATTCAAAAATGCAAAGTGAAACGCATTCAGTTACCTACGGAAGTTTTGCGGCTGTATATGATATGTTCATGGATAATATCCCCTATCAGCAGTGGTCCCAATATATCTGCAGTCTTTTGAGAGAGCAGAAAATTGAGGACGGTCTGGTTTTGGAGCTGGGCTGTGGTACAGGCAGTATCACCCAGCTGCTGGCGGAGAACGGGTACGATATGATTGGAGTGGACTGTTCTCCTGAGATGCTGCAGGCTGCAGTGGAGAAACGGGAGGAGAGCGGCCTGGACATTCTGTATCTTCTCCAGGATATGCGGGAGTTTGAGCTGTACGGAACAGTGAGGGCCGTGGTCTGTGTCTGTGATTCGCTAAACTATGTGACTGAGCAGGAAGATTTACTGCAGGTGTTCCGGCTGGTGAATAATTATCTGGACCCGGGCGGGATTTTTATCTTCGACTTAAATACCCTCTATAAATATGAAGAGATTCTGGGAAACTGTACCATTGCGGAAGACCGGGAGGAGGCCAGTTTTATCTGGGAAAATGAGTTTGACCAGGAGGAACGGCTGAATATTTATCAGCTGTCTCTGTTCCAGCGGGAGGAGAACGGCCTGTATTCCAAGCATCAGGAGGTGCATTATCAGAAAGCCTATGCCCTGGAGGAAGTGATACATCTGCTGGAAAAAGCGGGGATGGAGTACATGGCGGCCTACGATGCCTTTACCTACAATCCGCCTCGGGAAGACAGTGAGAGGGTTTATGTGCTGGCCAGGGAGTCCGGAAAAGCGTAAAGGAGGGCCTCGGCCTGGGTTTGGCCAGGCCAAAGGAGGCTCACGTGGCGCTTATGGAACTGGAACAATACCAGGAGGTACAGAGCCGTCCGCTTTACTGGAAAAAAGTGGGCGGGCACAGCCGTTTTTCACAGAGTTGTATTTTTCACATGCTTGATCATTTTTTCAATTTCCTTTGAGGCATTTACAGGTGTAATCTTAACCGTCTGATTTTTCCTTTGAAAAACTACGAACAGTTGCCCTTGATGTGAAAAAAAT
>CANSYV010000101.1 GCA_947651335.1 uncultured Lachnospiraceae bacterium | reverse complement strand
TGCGGGCACTCATAAAACAAGGAGGTATTAAGCATGGCCACTTCGAGTATTTTTGCCAATATAAAAATACTCGAAGTGGCCATGCTTAATACCTCCTTGTTTTATGAGTGCCCGCATGCGTGCAAAGATTTTTCAGGAGCACGCTTATAATGCGATAATCAATATGCTTTGATATTGATTATATAGGAAAATGAAAAATAATGCAATACTTTTGTTGCTTTTGGTCATCAGGTAATCAATCCGTTGACTATTAAGAAAACTTCCTATATACTGGAAAACAAGAAGCGATTAGAGCAGGAAGCACCAGAAAGCAGGTGAAATCAAATGTATCTGCCAAGAGCTATCTACCAGGATTTGATAAAATGGAAAAAGTCGGACTCTGGAAAAGTCCTGGAAGTAAACGGGGCAAGACAGTCAGGTAAGACTTATATATTAACAAAATTTGCAAAAG
Source organism: uncultured Lachnospiraceae bacterium (assembly GCA_947651335.1). Classification (GTDB taxonomy): domain Bacteria; phylum Bacillota; class Clostridia; order Lachnospirales; family Lachnospiraceae; genus MGBC164599. The sequence continues at coordinate 5,645 of CANSYV010000101.1, read as the reverse complement.
AAAATTATAAGCAGTTTATATACATTAATATGGTGCAGTCCTCGGGGCGTCAATTTGAGGAGTGCCTGAACCAGGTTTTCAGCAGGTGGAAACCGGGGGAGAAAAGGGAGGAAAAACCCATACATCAGGCGCTGCTGTTATATGAACATACTTTTCAGGATCACAGAGATACGGTGGTGGTTATCGATGAAATCCAGGACTCTCCCCGGGGGTTCTCTATGATACGGGAGTTTGCCAGAGAATTTCAGGCACATTTTATTGTGACTGGGAGCTATCTGGGAAAGACTGTGAATAAAGAGTATTTTCTTCCTGCCGGAGATGTGGATGTGATGATGCTGGATACCATGTCCTATGAAGAATTTCTGGAGGCAGCGGGAAAGGCGGGACGGTACAGAGAGGCCAGCCTGTATGGGGACAGTCCCCGCAAGGAGTACCAGGAACTGAAAAAGTGGTATGAAATATATTGCCACATCGGCGGATATCCGGCAGTTGTGAAGAAATATCTGGAGACATTTGACCGCAAAGCATGCCGGGATGAGATTGCCGGCATCGTTCAGATTTTTGTCCAGGAGTCTCAGAGATATTTTGACGACATTTTGGAAGTGAATCTGCTGGAACAGGTGCTGCCTTCCATTGCTCAGATGATGATTCGTGAAAAGAAGGGATCATGGGATTTAGTCAAGGAACTCTCTGCTGTGATTTTTCACCATGACACCAGCAGGATTACGAAAAAAAGTATCAATCAGGCTATTGCGTGGCTTTACCGTTCCAATGTGATTGGGTACTGCGCTCAGGTGAATGAGGGGGATGTTTTGAATATTACGCCGAACCGGAGATTTTATTTCAGGGATCTGGGTGTGGCGGGATATTTCCTGGACATTGCAGGGGCTTCACCGGACACCATTGCCGGCATTGTAAATGAGAATTTTGTGTATACTGTTTTGAGAAAGAAAGTAGAGAATCGTGAGATCGCAGGCACTACGCCATGGTATGCTTTGTATAAAGATGGAGAGATGGATTTCTTTGTGAACAGCCGGGCAGATTACTGCAATTATGGAATTGAAGTAAAGGCAGGACGGGGGACGGCAAAGACGGCGGACCGAATGCTGAGAGATGGAAAGATTCAATATCTGTATCTGCTGAAAGGGGATACCTGCGGCGGCATAGAGGATAAAAAGATTACTGTGCCAGTTTATCTGGCAGGGAGGATTGAGTTTGAGAGGGGAAGAGAAAATGCATAATAAAGGAAAATTCATCGCTTTTGAGGGAATTGACGGAAGCGGGAAAAGCACGCAGATTCGAATACTGGCAGAGCGTCTGAAAATACAGGGGGACATCTGTTACACCACCATGGAGCCCACAGATTCTCCCATCGGTTCTCTGATTCATCAGATTATGACCGGCCGCATTCAGACAGATAACAAAGTGATCGCAGCCCTCTTTGTGGCGGACAGGCTGGACCATCTGCTGAATGATGTGGACGGAATTGTCAGCAAAGTGAATGAGGGAATCACAGTGCTCACAGACCGGTACTATTTTTCCTCCTATGCCTATCAGAGTGTGGATATGCCCATGGACTGGATTATACAGGCCAATGAGCAGAGCAGCCAGATTCTTCGGCCCTCAGTGAATATTTTCATTGATACAGACCCTGACATTGCAATGGAGAGAATCGCAAGAAATCGGTTTCACCGGGAATTATTTGAGAAAAAGGCCCGTCTGATTGAAGTGCGGGAGAAATACCTGGAGGCTTTTGAGAAGCTGAAGGGCGTGGAGCGGGTGATGGTCGTGGACGGTAACAGGAGCGAGCGGGAGATTGCGGAGGATATTTGGGGAAAACTGACGCTTCTTCCGGAAAGCGCTGCATACCAATAAACAAGGGGGCACATATGTTATATCTAAAAGCGCAGGAGCTGTCACAAATCCAGGATGTATTTAATCCGAATCCACTGCAGGACGAAAAAGCAATCGAGAAGTTTTATCAGGATGCAACTGAGGCACGGACAGGGGATGCATATTCCGGTTTTGTTGAAAAGATGGACTTATTATTGCTTGATTCCCACGAGTCGCTTATCCATAAATTATTTATAGGCCATGCCGGAGCTGGATTCGGGGGATGGTGCTGAAACAGAATTTGGCATAAAAAAAGTGATTAAATTGCTGGCAGGCGTAAAAGCCATCCTGAAAAACAGCGCAGAGTCAAAAAAAGAAATAAGAACCCAGATAGAACCACGCAGCAGCGAACTGCTTCATCAGATTAACGGGGTAATCCAGGACATTAGTAATCAGATGCAGAAAAAAGGATATCCGGAAATCCCTTTGGTTATTTTGGATGGCTTAGATAAAATTCCGCTGGGGCAGGCAAGGAAAATATTTAAAGAAAACGGTTCTCGATTTCAGGGGCTTCAGATACACTTGTTGGTTACATTTCCAATATCTTTGTCATATACGCCAGAGTACGCAGATATCCAGGTATGGTTTCCGAACCCAGAAAAACTTCCCATGATAAAAGTCAGAAACTGGCAGCGGGGGATGTATCAAAGGGAATATGAAGAAGGAATGGACACCATAAAGAACATAATCGGAAAACGTGCGGACCTGTCCCTGTTTACAGATGAGGCACTGACGAAATTAATCCATTACACAGGCGGTAATATAAGGGATTTGTTTCGATGCATCTGTGATGCCGCATTAAGAGCACGGCTTCGGAAATCCAGAGTGCTGGAACTGGAGGACGCAGATCAGGCATTGAATACCCTTGAGTCAGACATAAACGGTCGTTATGGTGACGAACTGATTGGTAAAATGGAGGAAATCTACAGAGGAAATAAGCATGTTTCTTTATCAGAAGAAATTACAACTTTACTGCAGATTGGCGCTGTTTTAGAATATAATGGCACAAGGTGGTGTGATCTGCATCCTTTAGTGGAAAAGTGGCTGATAGAAAATAAAAATATAACACCAATTTGAAAAAGGAGAGAAAATGAGGAAAATGAAAAAAGTATTTTGGATGCTGCTCTTGGGGATGAGCGTCTGTCTGGCGGGACAGCAGGCGGAAGTTCTGGCATCAGAACGTGCCCCGGAAAATAAGAAGAACGTACAGGAAAAGTATGTGGACTTGTCTGATGAAATCATCCAGGAGGGAGGATTTCTGAAAGAAACAGACATATCCGAGAATCGGGCAGGGGCTTCGGCAGAAATGACGGATACCCAGAGACAGGTACAAAATGAATTAACTGCTGCGTGGGACTCCTTTGCGGACAGCTGCGATCTAACGGCGTACCGGATTACGGCAGGGAAATTGAGAGAGATATACTCAGAGACACTCAATAGATTTCCAAGGTATTTTTATGTCAGCGGCGGATATAGCTACTATTCTGATGGGACATTTGTAACCAGGGTTCTGGTTGAGTATATTTCAGAAGACCAAACTGAGTTACAGCAGATGCGCAGTGCCTACGACAGAGCTGTAGCAAACGTTGTAAGCAAAGCGGACGATTCCTGGAGCGATATGGAGAAAGCTCTTTATATCAACGACTATCTGGCGCGTAACTGCGAATATGATGAGAAATTTACAAAATACACAGCTTATGAGGCGTTGGTAAACCGGACGGCTGTCTGCCAGGGGTATGCCCTTGCCTTTATGGATCTGGCCCACGAACTGGGATTGTCCTGTGAAATGGTGACCAGCAGTTCTTTGAACCATGCATGGGATATGGTGAAAATCGGGGATTCTTATTACCATGTGGACGTGACCTGGAATGACCCGGTTAAGGACCGGCTGGGCAGAGCCAGGCATTGGTATTTTATGAAAAGCAGCAAGTTCTTTAAGTCAGAGGACGGCAGACATTTGAAATCAAATGACTGGGTTATGACTGGAGGGATAGCGGATGAGGATGCGTCAAAAGAAACCTATGACAGCTATTTCTGGAATGCCTCAGATGCAGGGTTTGATTATTTAGGCGGGTATTGGTATGGATTTGACGGGGTGGACAGTATTTGCAGATACACCTGTAATGGAACGGATTTTACAAAAGAGGGCTCTGTAGAAAAGATTGGGGATGTTTGGCCTGTAATAGATAAGCCAGGTTATACTTGGCAGGACAAATATGCGGGGACAGGAGCTTTTGACGGAAAATTCTATTATTCCGGAAGGGACCACGTATATGAATTGAACCTTGAGACAGGAACGGGCACACCTGTTTTTTCACTGCCAGAAGACCAGAAAAAGACAGGGTATATATACGGAATGTATATACAGAGTTCCGGAGAGCTCCAATATATATTATCCAGCTCGCCAAATGAACCTGGAACTGTTTATACAGCGCAGACGCTGTCTCAGACACCGAGAAATGACAAGTACCGTATCTATTTTCAGGGGAATGGCGCAGCAAGCGGCAGTATGGAGTCTACCCCATGGATAGAATCAGGAGAGGAATTCCAGCTGCCTGCCAATCAGTTTACAAATGGTCATGATATCTTCAGCGGATGGAACACAAAGCAGGATGGAAGCGGAGAGAGCTATGAGGACCAGGCTGTGGTCAAGCGCGAGGCGGCCTATGAAGGCGAGAAATTTGTTTTATACGCCCAGTGGATACGGCATGTACATACTGTTGTAGTGGATGCGGAAGCAGTACCGGCCACGTGTACAACAGCAGGGAAAACACAAGGCAGCCACTGCGGTACCTGCGGCGAGACGATCCAGAAGCAGGAGACGGTCCCTGCCCTGGGGCATCACTGGGATACCGAGTTCACGGTTGATAAACCAGCCACAACAAAAGAGCCGGGATGGCAGTCTATCCATTGCGGGAGATGTGACGCGACAAAAGACGGAAGACAAATCCCCAGACTGGAGGACACGCATACACATACCCCTGTGACTGTGGCAGCGGTACCGGCAGGCTGTACAACAGAGGGAAAAACAGAAGGAAAATACTGCAGCACATGCGGCGAGATTCTTCAGGAACAGGAAATAATCCCGGCCCTGGGCCATGACTGGGCAGAAAAGTATACCATTGATAAACCAGCCACAACAAAGGAACCAGGATGGCAGTCCATCCATTGCAGGAGATGTGATGAGACAAAAGATGGAAACGAAATCCCAGCAATTCATGTCCATAAACGGGTCATCGACCAGGCAGTACCGGCTTCCTGTACAGAGGAGGGAAAGACACTGGGCAGCCACTGCGGTATCTGCGGCGGGATTCTTCAGGAGCAGGTAGTAATCCCAGCCCTGGGTCATGACTGGGATTCGGAATATACCTTCGATCAAGCGGCAACCACAGAAGAACCAGGATGGAAATCTATTCACTGCGGCAGATGTGATGAGACAAAAGACGGGCAGGAAATCCCCCGGATAGAAGCAGGCCATGTTCATACTGTCGTAGAAGATGCAGAGATACCAGCTGATTGTACAAGGAATGGGAGGACACAGGGCAGCCACTGCAGTACATGCGGTGAGATTATTCAGGAACCGCAGGTGATACCGGCAGGCCATGACTGGGAAGATGATTATACAGTGGATATACCGGCCACGGTAACTTCAGAGGGCCAGTGCTCCATTCACTGCAGAAATTGTGATGAGATAAAGGATGTACAGCCCATACCAGCGCTGGAGGAACAGAAGAGGGATATATCCGCTTTTA
>CANSYV010000100.1 GCA_947651335.1 uncultured Lachnospiraceae bacterium | reverse complement strand
ATGAATTGATCGAGGTTGATGATGATTAAAGCATGGGACGACTTTGCATGGGACGATTATTTGTACTGGCAGAGACAGAACCGAAAGATATTAAAACGCATCAATCATTTACTACAGGATATCGACCGCAACGGTTACTCGGGCATCGGAAAACCAGAACCGTTAAAGGGTAATCTGCAGGGCTATTGGAGCCGCAGGATAGATGAGACCAACCGTCTTGTATACCGAATAGCCAATGATAGGATTGAGATTCTGCAATGCCGATCCCATTACGGCGACAAATAGTACTCATGGATGAGGCGGCGTGAATGATTTTTCAGACACGCCCCTTTTTCTCTTGATCCTGTAAAATCAAACTGCGCACTGCCTCCACAGCCGTTTTCACAGCGGCCTGGGTATCCCGGATACAGGGGTTATCCATGCCCGCCTTTACCCGCTCCTGGTTTGCCAGAACAGCCAGAACCGCACCGGTGCGCACCCTGAGGAAACTGCCCACAATAAACATTGCCGCTGCCTCCATCTCCGAGGCCAGACATCCCATGCGCAGCCATGCCTGCCACTTTTGAGTCAATTCATAGCTCACCGGCTTATCCTCCGGAGAATGCTGTCCGAAAAATGAGTCTTTGCTCTGGACCACCCCGGTATGATAGGTCTGCCCCAGTTTTCTGGCACTGGCCGCAAGCGCATTCACCACATCCAGATGAGCCACCGCCGGATATTCCAGAGGCGCATACTCCCGGCTGGTGCCCTCCATGCGCACAGCCCCTGTGGCAATCACCAGGTCTCCGCCTTTGACAGACACATCCATGCCCCCGCAGGTTCCCACCCGGACAAAAGTATCCGCCCCGGCTCTCACCAGTTCTTCCACCGCAATGGCCGCCGAGGGGCCGCCGATGCCTGTGGAGGTAACGCTTACTTTCTCCCCCTCCAGTGTTCCTGTATATGTGACAAACTCCCGGTTCTCTGCTATCAAAACCGGATTTTCCAGATAACCGGCAATTTTTTCACAGCGTCCTGGGTCCCCGGGCGTAATCACATAACGTCCGATTTCGCCGGGTTTCACCTGAATATGATACTGTCTGTCCGGGTCCTTCGAATAATTGATCATGATTCCCTCCACTGATATTTTGTCAATGCCCCGCACAGCTGCATCTGGGCAAACTCCTGCTGCCGCAGTGCTTCATACAGGACAATAGCCACAGAGTTGCTCAGGTTCAATGACCGGATATCCCCTTTCATGGGAATCCGTATGGCTGTCTCCTGATTTTCCAGAAGAATTTCCTCGGGAATCCCCGCGCTCTCTTTCCCAAACATCAAATAGGCGTCTTCTTCATAGGAAACTTCCGTATAAATCCTGGGTGCCTTGGTGCTGGCATAATAAATCTCTGCCCCAGAATTTTTCTCCAGAAAATCCTGATAGTTGAGATAAATGCTCACATCCAGATCATTCCAGTAGTCCATGCCCGCCCGCTTGATATCCTTTTCCCCCAGACGAAACCCCAGCGGCTCAATCAAGTGCAGCCGTGCTCCCGCCGCCACACAGGTACGCCCGATATTTCCTGTATTCGCCGGGATTTCCGGTTCCAAAAGTACAATATTTAACATAAATTCCTCTCTCTTTTATAAACGATACAGTTCATCGCTCTGAGGCCGGTCCAGATACCGGATGTCCTCACCATTTCGCAAAATCCTGTCTCTGCCCGGCATTGCCTGCCCGATTAAAACTGCGTAAATCCCCTGCTCCTGTAGTTTCCGTACCAGTGCCGCGCCGCCCTGGGTCCCGATGAGCATGGAACCGCTGGACATGAGCTGATAGGGATTCAGCCCGTACCGCTCACAGATCTCCACGGACTCCTGACGGATGGGGATCTGTCTCAAATCAATATCCAGCCCCACATCAGCACCCTCGCCCATCTCCCAGAGAGCGCCGAAAATGCCTCCCTCTGTAATGTCATGCATAGCGCTGGCCCCGTGGGCGGCGGCAATCCGGCTCTCCGGTATCACTGACAGATACTGGTCAAACGCCTTCGCCGTGTCCACAAATTCCTTTGGCAGTACCTTTTTCAGTTCCTCTTCCCTCTCTTTTGCTATGATAGAAGTGCCCTCCAGGGCAATCCACTTGGTCACCACCAAATCGTGCCCCGGCTTCAGACCATTTGTCAGTATGGCCTGGCCCTTTTTCACTTTTCCCACTCCGGTTACGGAAATAAGCGGCTGATTCACCACATTAGTGACCTCTGTATGCCCGCCCAGGACTTCCATATCCAATATTCTGCAGGTTCTCTCCACATCCTGCATCATCCGGCGCAAAGCATGTTCCTCTGTCCTTTCTGGCAGCAAAATGGTCAGCATCACCCCCACAGGCTCTGCCCCCGACGCCGCCAGGTCATTGGCCGTGATATGGATGCTGTGGCTTCCCATGTCTTTCACAGTTCCGGTGATGGGGTCTGTGGACATGACAAATACTTCATCCGGCTTTAGGGACAGCACAGCACAGTCCTGTCCAATTCCCGGCCCCATAAGGACCTCCTCCCTGCGGTGCCCGATTTCCTGTAACACAGAACGGGCCAGCACCTGCTCCGGCAGCTTTCCCACTTTCATCTTCGGCACCTCTCTCACATCATCAGAAATTCCAGCAGCATGGGCACTACCATCGCCAATACTAGAATCACTGCAATAATAATCGTGATAATTCTGCGGTTTTTATGGTTGAAAAAACCTCCTGCCATATGTTTTCACCAATTCCTTCCTAAACATCTAATGCTTCAATCATTCGTTTCCTGTCCGTTATCCATCATTATATGCATTCCCTTTGCTGATGTCAACTCTGCATTCCGCAGAAACACGCTTTGGTATCAGATTACACCAAAGTCTTATGCAGGAATGCACAACACATTTCTTCAACTTTGTTCAGCTGTACCATTGTGAAAATAGCAGCAGATTTTTATACTATTAACTAAGCTAAACGCGTTTACCTGATTTAAAACTATGAAAATCTGCCAAACACTCTTTATAAAGGAGAAAAAATGAAACAAAACAAAATGTACCTTCACTGCGGCATTGCAGCGGTACTATTTTTAATCATTATGTTTGCCATTCCTGTGGGAAACGGCCTTACTGCAGACGGTGTACATCTCCTGTCTGTCTTAATCCCTGTTTTGTATCTGTGGATTACCGTAGGAACCGACTGGGTCAGCCTCCTTGCCTTGGGTGCCCTGGTTATGACAGGAATCATGGCAAATGATGCCAACTACTTTGCCAACGTATATGCCGGCTCTATGGGAAATTTTATTATTATTACTGTCATATCCTGTATGGCAGTCAGTGCGGTATTGAGTCAGACCGGCGTTATCGCAAAGATTGCCAGCTGGTTTATTACCAGAAAAATCTGCCAGGGCCGCCCATATATGTTCCTCGCCATGTTCATTCTTTCCTTTTTCGTAACCGGCACTTTTATGGAGGCAACGGCTGTTACCATCATGTATATCAATCTGGCCTCCGAAATATGCGGCAGACTGGGTTACCAAAAAGGTGACAAATTTTATACCGTCATGATGTGCGGAATTTACTGGGGAAATGCTGTGGTAAGCGCCGGCTCTCCCATATCCCATGTACTCCCCCTTCTGCTGATTGCGGCCGCGGCCCCGGCTCTGGGCGTGACGATTTCTTTTGGACAGTGGCTAATGGTGGGAATTCCTTTTGAAATTCTTTCTTATCTGGCTTTGATTCTGGTAATCCGTTTTATCTGGAAACCAGAAACCGCCAAATTCGCAAATTATAACATTGACGCGATGAAAGAAAATAACCAGCCGCTCTCTATGGAAGGCAAAATAACAACTATGCTCTTTCTGCTGGTAGTAGTGATCTGGCTGTTTCCTCAATTTGGAAGGTCCATCTGGCCGGCTGGTGTGGCTTATTTGAATCAGATCGGCGCATGCGTTCCGCCCATAATTGCTCTGGCACTGGTGTGTATCATCCATGTAAACGGAAAGCCTATTGCGCGTTTTCCAGAACTGGTCAAAACCGTACCCATGGGGTTATTGATATTTACAGCAACTGTGACAGTATATGGCGCGGCCATTAACCTGGACAGCTGTGGTATCAGCAGCTGGATTTACAACCTGCTGTCTCCGATATTATCTGGACTGCCCACGGCAGCAGTGATGGCGCTGCTGGTATTTGGCGGTATGCTGCTGACACAATTTACTTCCAATACCGTGTCCATGTATCTATTTTATGCGATTACCATAGCCCTTCTGGCCGCAAGCGGAATCAACCTTCCTGCCTTTGTAATTGTGGCTGCACTTGGCGCAATGATGGGACTTGTGACGCCTGCGGCGGCAGTTCCTTCGCCTCTGTTCTTCGGCCCAGAACATATCAATATGAAAGACACTGCTAAATACGCGGTCATTTTCCTATTCCTGGAGTTTATCGTTTTAATGGCTCTGATCTGGCCGCTTGCAAATGCAGTGATAAAATTTTAACTACGAAAAGGAGTTTGAATATGTTGACACCAAAAGAAAACGCACAGCGTCTATTTAATCATGAGGCTGTCGAATATCTCCCTATTATGGGTGAAGGCATCATCAATAATGTACCTGTCTGTGGTTACTATGAAAGACCAGCAGGCGGCAAAGGCGGTGAGGATTGGTTTGGGGTACACTGGTTCTGGAAGGAGGGTGAGCCTGCGCCAATGCCTGCATCTCCCTATATTCTGGAGGATATTACTGAGTGGAGAGATGTGGTAAAGTTCCCAGACCTGGAACAGTTTGACTGGGAAAAGGCTGCTCAGGCGGACCGAATCCCCGCCTTTGACAGAGAGAATCATCTCCTTTATCAGATGATTCACAATGGTCTTGTAGAACGTCTGCAGAATCTGCTGGGGTTTGAAAATGCTCTGTGTGCAATGCTGACCGACCCAGAAGATGTGGAAGAATTTTTTGACGCACTAGCCGATTATAAATGTAAACTCATCGACAAACTGGCTGTATATTACAAACCAGATATTATCTGCTATCATGATGACTGGGGAATGCAAAAAGGGTTGCTTTTCTCCCCGGAAACCTGGCGTGCTCTGGTCAAAGCCCCCACAAAAAAAATCGTCGAACATGTCCACAGCAAAGGGATCAAATTCGACCTGCACAGCTGCGGCCTGATTAAAGATCTTGTACCTGAGATTGTAGACGATCTGAGGGTAGACGCACTGAACATTATGGCAATCAACGATATCCCCGCTCTGAAAAAAGTAACGGGAACAAAAGTCGTCTACGATGTTTATCTGGATACTCAAAAATACGATGTGATGGATGCCGCAGGCATACTGACAGAAGAAACGCTCCGACAGGGCATCCACGATGAAATAATGGAAAACGCTAAAGGAGGCTGCTATCTCCCCGTTCCACTCCTTGTCCGTTCTGAGTGGACAGAATTAATAATGGAAGAATTGAAGAAATGTCAGAAAAAGTTAATGAAATAATTGATACAAGGGCCCGTCAATAGCGGGCTTTTGTGGTATAATGTGAGCAGACAGCAGGAGGCGGAGAAAAATGGAATTGTCCCTACTTTTGATTTATGAACAGCTTAATCTTGAAAATATGATACTGAAAATGGACTCGCCGCCTGGCCCCTGTTTCACTGGTACACGTATATTACCCAGGAAATTAGAAACTGCCGGAAACGAAAAGATTTTATATGTAGATTTGGAAAAGCTTACAAGCGATTCAGCCTGGCAGGCACCTGAGCATCTGCCGCTGATTGCTTCCCGCAGCACCCATATGCATGAAATCCATAATGGCATATTTATCAATTCCGAAACCAGCCTGGAAAAGATATTTAACGCCGTTCTGGATATCTTTCAACGCTTCCAAACCTGGAGTGCACTGACACAAAAAAAGCTGCTGCAGGGAGCAGGCCTGCAGGAGATTTTCAATCTTTGCGGGATGGTGACGCCAGATACTGTTTATCTCACGGACAGCAGCATGAAAATGTATATACATTCGGAACCTACACTTCTGCATGAGATCAGTGCCATATGGCGATATCAGGTTTCTTATGGCTACATGCCGATTCACCGCCCAAGGGCCCAACCACCAGCTCAGCTGGTGGAATGGGGATGCCCCT
>CANSYV010000099.1 GCA_947651335.1 uncultured Lachnospiraceae bacterium | reverse complement strand
ACTTGCATCTGTTGTTCCCCCAGCTCTGCTGGGGGATTGATACTGTTTCATTCATATATTTTTCTTCCATATAAGACCACATCCTCCAAGCGTTCAAACTCCTTCACCCCGGCTGCCGCAATGTCAATGTCACTTCGCTCCACATTTGTCCCTTTCGCCCTTGACCCGTATAAATACACTTTCTCTGCTGAAAGTTCTCTGCAGATTTCAATGATTTTTTGAAGCACATCATCTACTGACATATTTTTTCTCCTTATCCGCCGCCATGCTCCCACACATATTTTCGGTTTCATCCCCACCGGCAGTTTCTTAGAACGCGTCTGAAAATTCATTCACGGCAGCTGCACGCTTCCTTTGCGTCCAATCTGGCCAGGCCGGTCCAGATCCATCAGCTCCCGTTCCTCTGAAACCTCAAAGAACACCGCCTGATCCAGATGCCTCTCCAATACTTTCCTTCCCCCCTGATCCCCCTCTAATTTCTCTAATTCTGGAAAATATTTCCTGGAAAACCAGGCGGGATTTCCTCTTTCGCCTCTGCAGACCACGCACCCAAGCTCTGCCCTGCTTTTCTCCATGGTGATCAGAAAGTTCTCCGCCGTCTCCTCCTTTAGACAGGGCTGGTCTGCCACAAAACACCCGCACGCCTCCGCCCCCGCCGCAGCCCCAAGGCCTGCCCGGATGGAATAGGACGCCCCCCTGGGGCTGTCAAAAGACATTACTGGACGGATGCGCCCATTTAAGGCAGGAGCCATCTCACGTACCTGCCTGGCAATCTGGGGATACTGAGTGACCACAAGGATTTGCCATTCCTGATGCCGGGAGGCAGTGGAAACCAGCCTGTCCAGCAGATGCCGGTACAAAGGTTTCCCTTCCCATGGATACAACAGCTTATTTGTGCCAAACCGGCGGCTGTTGCCAGCCGCCAGATAGATCAGACTTATTCTCATTTTTCCAAAAGCCCCATGGCAATTTTCTCGCTGGTAATGGGCAATTCATGAAACCACAGCCCAGTGGCATTGGCAATGGCATGGGCGATAGCGGGAGCCGGGGTGTTGATTACCACCTCCCCGATGGATTTAGCTCCGAAAGGCCCTGTGGGCTCATAGCTGCTCTGAAAATCCACCCGCAGTTTTCCCATATCCAGACGGGAAGGGATCTTATACTGCATCAGTGAATTGTTCCGCAGTTTTCCTTCACTGTTATATTGAATGTCCTCATATAATGTCATCCCGATACCCTGGGCCAGACCACCCTCGGTCTGTACCCTGGCCAGGTTGGGATTGATCACCGTTCCGCAGTCCACCACTGCCGCGTAGTCCAGAATCTCCACATGTCCAGTCTCTTTATCCAGCTCGATCTCCACAGCCCCTGCCATAAAGGGAGGCGGCGAAACCGGGGAACTATGGCTTTTCGTCACCTGAAGGGCATGATTGCTGTCACACATGGAGGCCAGGCCGATCTGCTCCAGGGTTACTGTCCTGCCATTGTTTTGATTCACTGCTCTGCTCCCATCAAACTTCAGTTCATTTGTTCTGCATTCCAGCATCCTGGCCGCCTGTTTCCGAATCCTGTGCACAAGGCTGACACACGCGCGCTGTACTGCCTTTCCTGTAATGTATGTGGTGCTGGATGCATAAGAACCTGTGTCGTAGGGTGAGGTGTCTGTATCAGCCCCGGACACTGCCACATCTTCCACCGGGCACATGAGGCTCTCTGCCGCCATCTGTGCCAGAATGGTATCGCACCCGGTTCCCATATCCGCCGCGGCAATGGACAGCAGATACGTCCCGTCTTCGTTTAATTTCACCGTGGCAGAGCCCACGTCCACATGGGAAATACAGGACCCCTGCATACCCATGGCGATGCCCACACTCCGCACTTTTCCATTTCCCATATCCCGGCAGGGATACTTATCTTTCCAGCCGATCATATCCGCTGTGAGAACCAGACATCTGTCCAGTGCGCAGCTGTTGGTCTCCTCTCCATAGTAAGCCGGCATCACCTGGCCTTCCCGTACCATGTTTTTCATGCGCAGTTCCACAGGGTCCATATGCAGTTTCTGAGCCAGCTGGTTCACTGCGGATTCCACTGCAAAGATTCCCTGGGTAGCTCCATATCCCCGGTAAGCCCCTGAAGACATCCGGTTGGTATACACCACATCGTATACAAAACGATAGGCATCCAAAGAGCCGTAAAGGGGGATGGACTTATGCCCTGACAGCCCCACCGTTGTGGGACCATGCTCCCCGTAAGCCCCGGTATTGGACAGGGTGTACACATCTATGGCCCGGATACGGCCTGTCCGGTCCGCTCCTATTGTTACGGAAACTTCCATCTCATGCCTGGGAGATGACGCCGTCTGGGTTTCTTTCCGGCTGAACACTATTTTGGAGGGCTTCCCTGTCTTCCAGGTAACAAACGCCGGGTAGATCTCTGATACTGAGGTCTGTTTTGCCCCGAATCCCCCTCCGATTCTCGGCTTGGAAACCCGGATTTCCGCCTTGGGAATTCCCAGGGCAGTGGAAAGGATTCTCCGCACATGATACACGATCTGTGTGGAACTCACCACATTTAAACGTCCATACGTATCCAGGTAACAAAACGTACAAAACGGCTCCATCATGGTCTGTTGAACAGCTTTTACATGATAGGTGCCCTGGACTGTCACATCACACTCTGCCAAAACCGCGTCCACATTTCCGTCACAGCTCTCCCCTGAGGCACATAGATTTCTCTTTTGATTGGCTCCCACCGGACAGAGTGACTTCCAGCTGTCTTCCGGATGAACCAGAACCGGATTGTCCTTTGCCTGGTGAAAATCGAGAACCGCCGGCAGAACCTCATATTTTACTTTTATTTTTTTCAGAGCACGGTCCACACACGCCTCTGAATCCCCGGCCGCGATCACCACAGGGTCCCCCACATGCCGCAGATGCCTGTCCAGAATCAGCCGGTCATAGGGGCTGGGTTCCGGATAAGTCTGCCCCGCCAGGGTAAACCGCTCCTGAGGCACATCTTCCCAGGTGTAGATGGCTTCAATACCCTCTATCTGTTCAGCGGCAGACTTATCCACCTCCAAAACCCGGGCATTGGCATGGGGACTGCGCAGAATTTTCACAATCAGACAGTCTTTTGGCGCCAGATCGTCTGTATACACCGGCTTCCCGGCTGTCAATGCCTGTGCATCTTTCTTTCGAATGGGTTTCCCTACTGAGCGCATACGGCACCTCCCCTTTCTTTGTATTCCAAATACGCCCGGAAAGCCCGAAGCTGCCCCTCATAACCAGAACAGCGGCACAGATTCCCGGCAAGATACTCTTTGATTTCTTCATCAGACGGCTGAGGATTTTCCCGGAAAAGGGCAATGGCGTTCATAATCATTCCCGGATTGCAGAATCCGCACTGCTCTGCCCCCTGGTCTGCGATAAATTCCCCCAGTTCCCGCGCTTCCTCCTGAAGCCCCTCCAGCGTGTCCACGGTATGTCCGTGCGCCCTGGCTGCCAGAACCGAACAGGAGAGCACAGGCTTTTCGTCCAGAAATACCGTGCACAGGCCGCAGTTTGCGGTCTCGCAGCCCCGTTTTACACTGTAACATCTGTGATTTCTCAGGAAATCAATCAGAAGCAGATCCGGCGCAATCTCCTCTGTGACTTTCTTACCATTTAAAGTCAGGCTAATCTGTATCTTAGTCATCCTTCCTCCTCCTGCATCTTCTGAAGCCTTAGTAATCCTCTTTTGATCAGCACACACGCCAGATGGCTGCGGTACTGGGCACTGGCCCGCATATTGCTCCCCATGGGAATTTTTCCCGCCAGTTCCCCTGCCAGTTTTTCCATTTCCTCCGGGGTGCAGGCACTGCCATCAAGGCGCTCTTTCCACTCATCAGGGATAGCGGCACATACTGCCCGCCCCGGTCTGGCTCCGGCTATTACCCGGACTCCCCGGCTGCCGCTGGAAACTGCTATGGCCAGCACAGGAAAATCTGTCCTGGTGTTCCGGTGGGACAGATATACCTGTCTGCCAGGGGTCTTTTTCACAATGACTCTCACCAGAATATCCCTGTCCCCCCGGGGCCTGCCTGCGAATTCTTCCAGCGACATGACGCCTGCCTTATAGAGCTCCACGTATGTATCCAGAGCCAGAAAACAGGTGAGCACATCGGAAAATCCAAACCGCCCGAACAGACTTCCGCCTATGGTGGCCAGATTCCGAAACTGTACGCCCACAATATTTTTCACACTCTCCCGGACAATGCCGCAGCTGACACGCTCCAAAGTTTCACTGGTCTCCAGCTGGCGCAGAGTTACCATACACCCAATCCGGATTTCACTTTCTGTCTCCTCAATCTGGTCCAGCCCCAGACCAGACAGGTCAATGGCTGTGCCGATTCTGGCATTGCTCATTTTCATCCAGAGCATGCCCCCCAAAATGCGGCTGCTGCGCTTCTGATTCAGCTCATAAGCCTGGCTGAGGCTCTCTGCCCTGACATATTCTTTTATCTTTAACATGGTATCCGCTCCTTAAATTACTACTTCCAATATCTCTTTACTCCCACAGGTTACTTCTCTTATTCCTGCCTGTTTTCTCTTTTTGTTAAAACAAAAACTCAGCAGATATCCCTTTTCAAGATGATAATGCTCCAAGTATTCTGAAAGCTGCTTTTCCCCCGCCTTATTGTATTCCTGTCCGTGCCATATTTTTATTTCAATTACATACTGCCTGCCTCCATAGTCCACAATGATATCTGTTCTGGTCTTATCCCGGGTCTCTGCCTCCACATAAAAGTTACCCTTCCCGTTAATGATGGGCTTTAAATAGATCAAAAATATTTTTCTTCCATACTCCTCTGTAAATCTCTCATCCTCCCGCCGATACAAAGATGTATAATACTCGTAAAATTTCCGCATCACCAGATCCATGTCCAGCCTGCCCTCTTTGATAAACTGATTTTTACTGGGAATGGCGTCATTGGTATCTGTATTTTTTGACAGTTCCTCCGAAATAAAGTAATTATATAACTGTGTCTCAAATATACGGGTGGATATCACTGCCACTCCTGCCTGCTCACTGATAAATCCCAGCATTTTTCCCATATTCATTGCTTTGTTATACTCATAATAAGGGTATTCTCTTCCTTTGAAGAGGATATTCTGCAGCATACTGCTCAAATCGGGATATTCCTCCACCTTTTTGATCATATCGTCGTATAACGTGTTGGGGCCTTTCACCAGTTCTTTAACGGCTTCCTGGAGTCCCCTCTGCGTCCATGCAGACTTTTCATCTGGAAATCCTTCTCTGCCTTGAACTTTTTCATCCAACAGTTTACACAGATAAGATACCAGAAACGGATATCCGGAAGTATAGTCGAAAATCAGCTCTGCCATGGCAGTGATGTCCATCCCCGTCTGCTTATCCTGTTCGTATTCCAGCAGCATCCCCTCGATCCCCTCCGCTGAAAATCCCATGTCCACCTGAAATTCGGCCGCGATATTCCAAGGACTATTGTAATGGACGCTGCTTCCCGGACGCAGTTTCCTCTGCAGATTTTTCACATCGTAAATTCCCGCTAAAATAACATTTTTAAAGGTATCATCCCGCCCGGTGCTCCTTTTCAAATACTTTTCCCGGAGCAGTCCGAGAAAGCTAAAAAAAACCTGATTGTCTGCCGCCTGGTCCACTTCGTCCACCATGAGAATCACTTCTCTCTCGCTGGCTGCGCAGAACTCTGTGATCTTTTCGCTGAGGCTGTCCAATGGGAGCTCTGGTGTAATGGGCCGGTTCCAGATTGCGGCCAGTTCTTTGGGAACCCCGCTTCTGGATAATACACGGGAAATCTTGCTGATAATCCCCTGCACCATCGTATGCAGTGAGGTAAAGCAGTCGTCTGCGGCCTCAAAGCTGATATCCAGCACCAGGTATTCTGTGAGACGGTTGTACAGCAGTTCCAGTGTTGTGGATTTCCCGTACTGTCTGGCCCGGTTGATGGTAAAATATTCATCACACTCAATATAATCCCGGATGATTTCATTGATTTTATCGCTGGTGTCTACCATGTAGTGCAGCTGGGGTATGCAGATTCCTGTAATGTTGAATTTTTTCTGTTTTGCCATAACACCTCATAAGTTCGGTTATTTCTT
>CANSYV010000098.1 GCA_947651335.1 uncultured Lachnospiraceae bacterium | reverse complement strand
CAAAAATGTCCAGATCGTGTTCCGAACGCGCTGTTGTATATATGAAGAATGAAAAAGACCGCCCTCCCTGTCCATCAGGAATGCGGTCTTTTTTCATTTTCACTATTTTGTAATCAATTCCACTTCTACCGGCAGAGATTTCTCCACCTCTTCTCCGGCAATCAGCTGAATGGCTGTCTGAATGGCCGTCTCACCCATAAGGTCTGGTTTCTGGGCAACAGTGGCGGTCATCTTCCCTGCTTTTACCGCGTCTACCGCGTCATCTGTGGCATCGAATCCCACAACTTTGATATCTTTTCCCGTGGCAGCAATAGCCTGCAGAGCTCCCAGTGCCATCTCATCATTATGGGCAAAGACTCCCTTGATGGAAGAATCCGACTGAAGGATATTCTCCATAACCGACATCCCCTCTGCACGGTCAAAGTTTGCAGTCTGGCTGGCTGTCACGTCCAGAGCCTCATCTGCTGCCTCGTGGAAACCAGCGCCTCTGTCGATGGTGGCAGATGCCCCCGGAACTCCCTGAAGCTCCGCGGCCTTAGCACCCTCGCCAATCTGCTCAATGAGATATTCGGTAGCCATCCTGGCGCCCGCCACATTATCAGACGCGATCTGGCAGTCCACTTCCACCCCGTTTACCACACGGTCCACAGAGATCACTTTGATACCCTGGGAAACCGCATTCTGCACAGCGGGAGCAACAGCGTCAGAGTCAACCGGATTTACAATCAGCACGCTCACATTCCTGGAAATCAAATCTTCTATGTCATTTTGCTGCTTTGCGCTGTCGTCACTGGCATCTGCCACCGCCAGTTTCACGCCTTCCTTTTCTGCCGCTGCCTCGGCACCCTCTGCGAGAGATACGAAAAACGGGTTGTTCAGTGTGGAGACAGAAAGCCCAATGGAACCGTTACCGGTACTTTCTGCCGCCTCTCCCTCGCCGTCAATGGTGATGGCATTACATCCTGCCAGACCAAACATCATACATAATCCTATCATGATACCTGCTATTTTTTTCATTCCCTGTTTTCTCCTTTTCTTTTCACAACCCATGTTATGGCTATCTCTTGCGGTCTGATAATACGGCAACCAGGATGACAAGTCCTTTGATCACATCCTGATAGTAAGAGGATACGCCCAGAATGTTAAGACCATTATTTAACACCGCAATAATCAGCACACCGATAAAGGTTCCATAGATTTTCCCCCGGCCGCCGCTCATACTGGTGCCGCCCAGAGCTACTGCCGCAATGGCGTCAAGTTCATATCCGTCTCCCAGAGTGGGCTGTGCGGAGCCAAGTCTGGACAGCAGAATCAGACCGGATAAAGCTGACATAAAACCTGAAATCGCGTAAACAGTAATCTTCGTCTTGTGAATATCAATACCTGCCAGCTTAGCGCATTTCCAGTTGCTTCCTGTGGCATACACGGCCCGCCCGAACGTGGTCTTATTCAGAAGGAAATAAAAACCCGCGAAAATCAAAAGCAGAAGAATTACCGGGATGGGGATTCGGTAAAAGTTCCCTCTGCCCACCAGTTTCAGCACAAAACTGTCTCCCAGGTTGGAGATGGGCTTCCCGTCTGTAAAAATCATGGTGGCTCCCCTGAAAACCGTCATGGTAATCAAAGTTGCGATAAACGCCTGGAGTCTTCCCTTTGTCACCAGCAGTCCGCTGACTGCTCCCAGGCATGTTCCGATTGCCAGTGCCAGCAGCATGGCAGCCCCCGCAGGGACACCCCCTGAGATCATTCCCGCACACAGAGCTGTGCTCAATGCCAGTACAGAACCTACAGACAAGTCAATGGCATCCGTCAGGATTACACAGGTCATACCAAATGCAATCAGTCCGTTGATGGATGACTGGCGCAGCAAGGATAAAAAGTTACTTCCAGTCCTGAATTCCGGACTTACAATACTGATTCCCACAACCAGCAGCGCCAGCGCAATGAGAGCGCCCAGATCCTGCATGTGGTCCGTGATTTTCTTTTTATTCATTTCCATTAAATTGTACCTCCCGTTGCTAATGTCATGATATTTTCCTGATTTGCTTCTTCTCTATTGACAATTCCCCTGACTAACCCTTCGCGGACCACCATCACCCGGTCACTCATGCCAAGCACTTCCGGAAGTTCAGAGGACACCATAATCACCGCCACTCCCTTTGCCGCCAGGTCATTAATGATATTGTAAATCTCTTTCTTCGCGCCGATATCCACCCCTCTGGTTGGTTCATCCAGAATGAGGATCTTGGGGTCTGTGTATACCCATTTGGCAAATACAACCTTCTGCTGGTTTCCGCCGCTTAAATTATTGCACTCATGGGACGGCCCAAAACACCGGATACGCAGTTCCTCAATCCCCTTTTGCACCAGATCCCGCTCTTTCTTTTTATCAAGCACATGGTTTTTAGAGATAATGGGCAGATTGGCAAGGGCAATATTTTTCTCAATGCTTTCCTCCAGCATCAGCCCCTCTACCTTTCTATCCTCTGTGATGAAACCGATCCCGTTTTTCATGGCCTGGATGGGGGACTTAATCTGAACCTCCCTGCCGTCAATCTCAATTCTGCCGGACTCATAAGGAAGATTGCCGAAAACTGCCTGCATAATCTCAGTCCTGCCTGCGCCCATAAGACCGGATACCCCGAGAACTTCCCCTGCTCTCACTTCAAATTCCACGTTCTCAAACACGCCTTTTTTTGTCAGGCCGCTTACCTTCAGAACTGTCTCACCAATCTTACAGTCACGCTGTGGATACCGCTCTCCGATTTCGCGGCCGATCATCAGCTTGACGATCTCATTCATATTGCTCTCCGGAATATTTCTGGTGCCTACATATGTACCGTCCCTAAGCACGCTGATTCTGTCGCACAGCTCAAAGATTTCTTCCATTCTGTGGGAAATATATACAATGGACACTCCCGACTTTCTCAGGGACTGGATCACCTCAAACAGCACCACGGTCTCGCTCTGGGTCAGGGCAGCTGTGGGCTCATCCATGATAATGACTTTCGCATCCACCATAAGAGCCTTACAGATCTCAATCATCTGCTGCTGTCCCACAGACAGATTGGACATAACCTCTCCCGGGTCAATGCGCACTCCCAGCCGGCCCAGTGCTTCTTCGGCTTTCTTCCTCATAGCCTTCTGATCGCAGAATCCAAACTTCTTTTTAATCTCCTTGCCCATAAACAGGTTTTCTTCCACTGTCAGGTCAAACAGCACATTCAATTCCTGGTGGATAAACACGATCCCTGCCTTTTCTGCCTCCTGGGGATTTTTGTAATTCACTTCCCGGCCATCCACCAGAACGGTGCCCTTGTCTTTCGTGTAGACACCGGTTAAAATCTTCATCAGGGTAGATTTTCCGGCTCCGTTCTCTCCCATAAGGGCATGAACTTCACCGTCTCCCAGAACAAAGCCGGCATCTTTGAGCACCTGATTCGTTCCGAAAGATTTATCAATTCCCTTCATCTCAATCTGCATCTTTCTTCCTCCCCTCAACCTTTAAAATAAGCATGCGGACTGCAGGATAATATTTGCATAGGGTGTTGTCTCTCCTGTTCTGACCACTGCCTTGCATGTCCTGGTCTGTGCTTTCAGCTCCACGTGGGATACATACTCCACCTGACAGGGGGCATACATCTCTTTCACAAGAGCCAGAATCTCCTGGTGGACACTGGGGTTCTGGCTTTTGATCTCCTCTGCCAGAACCACTTTCTCGATCTTCATTTCTTTGACAACTTCCCTCAGTACTTCCATGAAAGAGGGCACTCCCAGCTTCAGCGCAAGGTCAATGCGCTCTGTCTCATCCGGAATGGGCAGGCCGCAGTCCCCCACCGCCATAGTATCCGTGTGTCCCATATAGGACAGCACCCTTGAAATATCTGCATTCAAGATTCCATTTTTCTTCATTCTGCTATCTCTCCATCGCTTTCTTTACTTCATCGTAAGAGGGCATTCCGCCCTGCGCTCCGAATTTCTCTGTGGACAGCCCTGCTGCAGTGTTGGCAAATGCAAGGGCATCTGCAATGCCGCGCCCTTCCGTAACAGCTACGGCAAACGCTCCGTTTAAGGTATCCCCGGCGCCTGTGGTATCTACCACATTTGCTTTTCTCGCGGGCACAAGAATCACTTCCCCATTCTTCAGACATGTGCTCACTCCCCTGGAACCCTGGGTGATCACCAGCTTTTCCGGATATTTCTTCATCATCTCGTCAAAAGAAAGCTCTTTGCCGAATAAAATCACTGCCTCATGCTCATTGGGGGTCAGATACGTTACTTTCTCAAGAATTTCCTGCTTCACGGGTCTGGCCGGGCCTGGGTTCAGCACCGCCTTCACCCCATTTTCCGCACAGAGTTCTATCACATATTCAACGGTTTCCTGGGCGATCTCATGCTGAAGCAGAACAATCTCACACTCCAGAAGAGAATCTTTTACTTCATTCACATAGTCAATGTCCACACAGTTGTTGGCACCTGCCACTACAATAATGGTATTATCGTGGTCCCCAACCGTAATCATCGCCAGACCTGTGGGCACTCCCGCAACTGTCTTGATGCATTTTGTCTCAACACCTGTGTCCTGAAGGTTTTTTACAAGTTCTGCTCCTGCGGCGTCATCTCCCACACATCCGAACATTTCCACCTCTGCCCCAAGCTTTGCTATTGCCACAGCTTGATTGGCTCCCTTCCCTCCAGGAATGTACTTCAGATCTTCCCCTTTGAGAGTCTCCCCTTTCAGGGGGATTCTCTCTGCTTTCACCGTCATATCCATGTTGATACTTCCGACTACTCCAATTTTTCCCATGATTTTTCCTCTCCGTTTCCTGTTCTTTGATTACATTATAAACTTTTATATAAAATTTTCAATATTATTTTACATATTTTTTCGTAAAAATTTACGATTCGTTTATAATATATAATTTTATGCCGAATAAATTGTGCAATATTTACATATATTTCTCCTGGTATCTATTGGGACACTTTTTTTCGTTTGCTGTGTCATATTTTTCCGTATAAAATTTTATATAATATTTTATGATTCAAGAGCAAAAAATACCTGCAGCTTAATCACTGCAGATATCCCTGTATCATCTTCCCAACACTGTCTTTTTGAAGTTTTCTTCTACAGCTCCTCACTTTCTCTGATTTCCCTGACGCTTCCCCTCTCCACAAAATCTGTGCAGACCTGAATCTTCACCTTCGCCCTGTTGTCTTTATCAGCCGTGGACAGCAGTTCGCGTACTGCCCGGGCCCCCAGCTCCTGCTTATATACGTGCACTGTGGACAACGGCGGGTCAGAAACCATTCCGTATGCCACATCGTCAAATCCAATCACAGATATATCGCCAGGAACATCATAACCATATTCTTTCATCGCCTGCATGCTTCCAATGGCGATCACATCATTATCCGCAAAAAAAGCTGTGGGCACCTCCCTGGTCCTGGCAAGGTACTCTTTCATTTTCTGATACGCTGTCTCGATTCTGGTTCCAACCACTGCAATACATTCTGGCTCCACCTGAAAACCATATTTGTTCATCACCTGATAATACCCCATTTCGCGGGATCTGAAAGCCTGTATCCGAAATTCTCCCCGCAGGTAGCCGATTCTTTTATGGCCCTTTTGAACTAAATATTCCACAGCTTTTGCAGCCGATTCTGTATCATTAATCAACACACTGTCAAACCCATACGTATCACTGCGCCCGTCCAGCAGTATAATCCTGTTTTTGGCATCCGCATAAGGCTGGTAGTCTTCCTCCAGCATCTCCGTGCCCAAAAGCACCACCCCGCTCTGCATATCCATCAGAATATCCCCAAGCCGCTCCCTGTAGTCCGGGTCATTCAAATCCATGTAGCAGAATATAGTCTCATACCCCATAAGTTTAGCCTGATGCTCCACACCTTCAATCACCGCGGGATGAAAGTAGCTGTCATCGATAATCATCCCGTTTCTTCGGAATATCACAAACCGGATCTTTGTAATCTCCTCCTCCACACGATATCCCATTTTCTCAGCAGTTTTTAATATGATTTCAGCGGTCTTTTTATTCACTCCCTTTTTGCGGTTCAGCGCATTGGACACTGTAGACATGGAAAATCCGGTTTCCTCACTGATTTTACGAATATTTACTT
>CANSYV010000097.1 GCA_947651335.1 uncultured Lachnospiraceae bacterium | reverse complement strand
GTGGCGGGAAAAAAGGATATGGAGGGAGTGGTGAAGATGAGGCCGGAAGACAGGGGGATCGGATATGAGAGCGATACGTTTTCCAGCTGGATGGGGCAGTTCATCTACAGCGGAGGTATTCATCCGGATGATATGAATAATTTTATCTCGTTTACCCATCTGGACCACATGAAAAGAGCTCTGGACAGCGGGAAAGAAATACTGACCTGCTGTTACCGCAGGCATTCCGACGGGGTGTACCGCTGGAACCTGATGGAAATTGTGGCAGACCCCAATCCTTTTGACAGCGACCAGGCCGCCTTTCTGTATGTAAAGGATGTACATGATATTCTGAGGGAGAGTCTGGAGCTGGATGATGCCAGTATCCGTGTCCAGGAGGTTATCCGGACGCTGGGGGAACAGAACTTCGGCATTTACGGCATAGACCTGGACACAGGGGAAGCGAACCTGGTCCGTGAAAATGGCCATACGCATACTGGGTGGAAATCTTGGACCATTCAGTGGGATGAGATTATGAATTCCCGCCTGCTCAAACAGATACACCCTACTGACAGGGAAAAAGTGTTTGAACGGTTTTCCCTGGAAGGCCTGCGCCAGACGAAGAATACTGCCATGCAGAAGCAGGATATACTCTGTCAGTGGCGGGGGGAAGAAGACCATGAATACCGCTATATGGCAATTATTGCATACTTTGGCCAGAGCCACGGGGCAAAGAATTACACCATTCTGGCTCTGCAGAATGTGGACCGGCGGGTGCGCCAGGAGAACACCCTGACACTAAGGGATATGCAGCTGGCCGCCATACTGAAGTCCAGGTATAGTGTCATGACTACGGTTTACCTGGAAAACGGCCAGTGCGAGCGGATGTGGATTAATGAGGACAGCTCCGCGCCGAAGGTTCTCACAGGGAATTACCACCAGTATTTTCAAAAAGCTCTGGAGACCACGGTTGATCCCAATGACGCGGAAGACTTCCGCAGGGTTATGAGTCCGGACCACCTGTACCAGAAGGCGGCGAATACAAAGGAATATTCGGAAGAAATCTGCCAGTACCGCATGGCGGGAACCGACCTTCAGTGGATTGAGCAGCACGTGATTTATGCCCGCAGGGGTAAGCGCATGTCCGTGAATATTCTGGGGCGGGATATTACGCAGGAGAAAGCGGAGGAGGAAATCCGGCTGAAAGGGGAACAGGAACAGGCGGATATTATCAGCACCCTGGGAGGGATGTTTTTTGCCACCTATTATGCGGATCTGGAACAGGACACGTTCCGCAGTGTGACTCAGCAGCTGCCGGAAGTGGAGACAGCGCTGGAAGGCAAAGTGGATTATGCCACAGGACTGCAGATATATGCGGAAAATTTTGTTCATCCGGATGACAGGGAAGAGTATCTGGAGGTGCTGGGCAGGCAGAATCTGAGGAATACCCTGAGCAGAAAAAAGCCTTATGTGACCCTGGCCTACCGCAAGCTTCCGGAAAAGTCGGACACAAGGCCTGAGGAATACGGCTGGATACGCAGCACTGCGGTGATGTCTCAGGCGGATGCGCAGGGAAAGGCCCGTTCCATTGTGTATGCGGCTCAGGATGTAACTGAGAGTAAGCGCAAAGAGATGCGGGAGCAGCAGGCCCTTCAGGCAGCCTGTGAAGCGGCGGATTATGCCAATGCCTCCAAGCAGGAGTTTATTTCCTGCATGAGCCACAATGTGCGCACGCCCATGAACGGTATTATGGGGATGATCAAAATCGCGGCGGACCATGTGGATGACCCGGAGAAAGTGAAAGAGTGCCTGGACAAAGCGTCTATGTCCAGCAGGCAGCTGCTCTCTGTCATGAATGAGATACTGGATATCAGCCAGATCCAGTCGGGAAGCTTTGACCTGAAGGCGGAGGCATTCTGCCTGTCAGAAGTGATGGAGGAAGTGGTCTTGTCAATCCGTCCCCAGGCGGAGGAGAAAAATCTGCATTTGGAAATGCATCCTATGCAGGTGGAGCATGAGGCCGTCATGGGCGACAGGCAGCGGCTTAGGCAGATTTTTATGAATATTCTGGGAAACTCGGTAAAATTCACGCCGCCTGGCGGCAGACTGGAAATATCGGTGGCAGAGCATGAGTCCAAAGAACATGGCTGCTGTTCCTATGATTTTGTTTTCAGTGACAATGGCATTGGCATGGAGGAAGAATTCATTCCCCATATTTTTGAACCGTTCAGCCGCGGGGAGAATCCCTTTGTCAGCAATACAGAGGGAGTGGGACTGGGGATGTCTATTGCTCAGAATATTGCGCGTATGATGGGCGGCGCTATCCGTGTGGAAAGCTCTCCCGGAGCAGGCTCCCAGTTCACTGTTACCATTATTTTGAGGCTCCAGAACCCTGCGGAGCAGTCCCAGGGAGAAGTGGATGTGGTTCAGGAGGAAGTCTCAGACGCCTCTTTCCGGGGCTGCAAAATTCTTCTGGTGGAGGATAATGAGCTGAACCGGGAGATTGCCATGGAATTAATCGGAGAGATTGGAGCCATGGTGGAATGTACTGTGGACGGCCGCAGGGGACTGCAGCGTTTTGCCGAGATGCCGGAGGGATATTATGATCTGATACTGATGGATATTCAGATGCCTGTCATGAATGGCTTTGAGGCCACCCGGGCTATCCGCAAGCTGCCCCGTGGAGACGCGGCCACAATTCCTATTATAGCCCTGTCTGCCAATGTTTCCGGGGAGGACGTTGCGGCCAGCAGAGAATGCGGAATGAATGGACATCTTGCCAAACCTCTGGATATCCCCCAGCTGATTGAGCGGATGGATTATTGGCTGAACAACAGAGCAGGCTGAGCAGGCAGAAAAGGGAGTACAGGCATATTATTTTTGGTGTCTGTACTCCTTTTTTGACAGGCTGGTCATTTTATGAATAAATGCGAAAAACCTTGACTTCCATCCATTTTGTATGCTATACTCCAAAGGTGACGATAATCAGGTCTTTTTTTATGCTCAAAAATACCTGTGCCAAAGCCGGCGCAGTGTGTTTGAGTAAGTATACTGGAGGTGTAAGTTGTGCGTGTAAAAATTACATTGGCATGTACAGAGTGTAAGCAGCGTAATTACAATACGACCAAGGAAAAGAAAAACCATCCTGAGAGAATGGAAACAAGAAAGTATTGTAAGTTCTGCAGGAAACATACTCTGCACAAGGAAACTAAGTAATCAGCATTTGCGAGGGCAGAGTTATGGCAGAAAAAGAGAAGAAGGAAAAAAGCGGCGCGAAGGAAAACGGCAGGGTGATCGGCTGGTTTGACGGACTGAAGGCAGAATTCAGGAAGATTATCTGGCCGGACAGGCAGACGCTGTTGAAGCAGACCGTTGCCGTGGTGGCGATTACAGCAGTCCTGGGAGTTTTGATCAGTGTTTTTGACGCGGCTATCCTGGAAGGAATTAACCTTTTGGTGAAATAAGCGGCGGATGTGAAAAGGGTGAAAATATGTCAGAAACAGCAAAATGGTATGTGGCCCATACCTATTCCGGCTATGAGAATAAAGTAAAAGCAAATATTGAAAAAACCATAGCCAACCGGCACCTGGAGGAGCAGATTCTGGAAGTATGTGTTCCCCTGCAGGATGTGGTGGAGATGAAGAACGATATGCAGAAAGTCGTTCAGAAGAAGTTGTTTCCGGGTTATGTCCTGTTGTATATGATTATGAATGACGATACCTGGTATGTGGTGAGAAACACAAGGGGCGTGACCGGATTTGTAGGACCGGGGTCCAAACCGGTTCCTCTGACAGAAGAAGAAATGAGATCCCTGGGCATTCAGATTGAGACAAGGGCTGTAGAGGTGGATTACAAGGAGGGGGATCTGATTATGGTAATCGGAGGACCCTGGAAGGACACCAGCGGCGTTGTGCGCAGTGTGAATCCACAGAAGCAGTTAGTCACCATAGGTGTGGAACTGTTTGGCAGTGAGACACCTGTAGAAATCAGTTTTTCTGACGTACAAAAAATGTAGATGTTAAGCAGTGGGAGGGAAGAACAGCTCCCGCCAAGACCACAAGGAGGTGCCTAGAATGGCAAAAAAGGTAGAAGGATATATTAAATTACAGATTCCTGCTGGCAAGGCAACGCCAGCACCGCCGGTTGGCCCGGCACTGGGGCAGCACGGTGTGAATATTGTACAGTTTACAAAAGAGTTCAACGCAAAGACCGCAGACATGGGGGACGTGCTGATCCCCGTCGTGATTACAGTTTATGCGGATAGAAGCTTCAGCTTTATCACCAAGACTCCGCCAGCTGCCGTGTTGTTAAAAAAGGCCTGTAACATAAAGTCTGGTTCCGGTACTCCGAACAAAGTGAAAGTGGGGAGCGTGACAAAAGCCCAGATTCAGGAGATTGCTGAGACCAAGATGAAAGATTTGAATGCGGGTTCCCTGGAGGCTGCCATGAGCATGATCATTGGAACAGCCAAGAGTATGGGAATAACAGTGGAGGAGTAAGGTTATGAAGAGAAGTAAAAAATATCAGGAAGCGGCAAAAGCGATTGAGCGCACCTCTTTATATGAGCCGGAAGAAGCTGTTAAATTGGTGAAGCAGGCAGCAACCGCAAAGTTTGATGAAACTATTGAGGCACACATCCGCACAGGCTGTGACGGCCGTCATGCCGACCAGCAGATCCGCGGGGCCGTAGTTCTGCCTCATGGAACAGGTAAGAAAGTGCGTGTTCTGGTATTCGCGAAAGACGCGAAACTGGAGGAGGCACAGGCAGCAGGGGCTGACTATGTAGGCGGAGACGAGCTGATTCCGAAGATTCAGAATGATGGATGGCTGGATTTTGATGTGGTTGTGGCAACACCTGACATGATGGGTATTGTGGGACGTCTGGGCCGTGTACTGGGCCCCAAAGGTCTCATGCCCAACCCGAAAGCGGGAACCGTGACCATGGATGTGGCAAAAGCCATTTCCGATATCAAAGCCGGTAAGATTGAGTACAGATTGGACAAGACCAATATTGTACATGTGCCCATCGGTAAAGCTTCCTTTACAGAAGAACAGCTGAGAGAGAATTTCCAGACTCTCATGGACGCTATCCTGAAGGCAAAACCAAGCGCGGTAAAGGGCCAGTATCTCAGAAGTATTTCCCTGGCACCCACAATGGGCCCCGGGGTGAAAGTAAATCCGGCGAAACTGGTTTAAAAGCGGGAAAAAAGGTCATAAGGCTTCTTGACAAAGCCATATGATTATGCTAGAGTTATAAAATGATTATTATGTATCACGCCGAAGACAGTGGGTGCCGCAGGATATAAGGTCTGCCGCAGGCAGCGCATACCAAAAGGCATAAAGGCAAAGCCGCCCGCCCAGGTGGGAACGATATGTTTTTATATAGACATGCTTCTATATAGTTATACAGACATCGTATGCCCTCTTACATCTTCGGAGTAGGAGGGCTTTTTTATCGTATGGGAAACTTCGTTCCCTATAGAAAGCCTTTCATGGACAGGATAATCGAATGTTTGAAATGAAGAAGGAGGTGCGCTAGATCATGGCAAAGGTTGAACAGAAGAGACCGATCGTGGAAGAAATTGCCAACAGCGTCAAGGACGCACAGTCTGTAATTCTGGTTAATTACAGCGGCCTTACGGTGGAACAGGACACGATACTGCGCAGACAATTGCGGGAGGCTGGTGTTCAGTATAAAGTATATAAGAACACGATGATGAATTTCGCATTTAAGGGAACAGACTGTGAAAGCCTGACACCCCATCTGCACGGAACCAACGCCCTGGCTGTTTCCGCAGACGATGCCACAGCTCCAGCCAGAATCTTGAGCAAATTTGCGAAAGAATATCCGGCTCTGGAACTGATTGCAGGTGTAGTAGAAGGAAATTATAATGACCAGGCAGGCGTTCAGGCACTGGCCAGCATCCCGTCCAGGGACGAACTGCTGGGGAAACTGCTGGGAAGCATCCAGTCCCCGATTGCAAACTTCGCCCGTGTGCTTAACCAGCTGGCAGAAGCTGGCGGCGGTGAAGCGGCAATGGCAGCCAAGGGTTCCGGTGAAGAAGCGGCAGCAGAATAGAGAAAAGTTAATTTTAGAAATCATTTTAGGAGGAAATAAAAATGGCAAAATTGACAACAGAAGAATTTATTGCAGCAATCAA
>CANSYV010000096.1 GCA_947651335.1 uncultured Lachnospiraceae bacterium | reverse complement strand
TGGGATGAACTGCGGTATTATGGATCAGTTTGCCAGCGCCATGGGAAAAAAAGACCATGCCATTTTCCTGGATACCGCCAGCCTTCAGTATGAGTATGCTCCCGTGAAGCTGGACCATGCGAAGATTGTGATTACCAACAGCAAGGTAAAACACAGTCTGGTGGATTCCGCCTATAATGAGCGCAGGAGCCAGTGCGAGACAGCACTTAGGAATCTGCAGAAAGTGTGTGATATCAAAACATTGGGGGATTTGAGCAGAGAGGAATTTGAGCAGTACGCGTCTGCCATTGAAGACCCGGTATGCAGACAGCGGGCAAAACATGCGGTTTATGAAAATCAGCGGGCCATTGACGCGGTGCAGGAGCTAAAATCCGGGAATGTGGAGGAATTCGGCCGTCTGATGAATGCTTCCCATGTATCCCTGCGGGACGATTATCAAGTTTCCTGCGAAGAGATTGACCTGCTGACAGAGCTTGCCTGGAAGATTCCCGGTGTGCTGGGGTCCAGAATCACAGGAGGCGGTTTCGGCGGCTGTACGGTGAGCATTGTGGAAAATGACGCAGTGGGACAGTTTCAGGAGCAGGCAGGGGAAGCCTACGAGAAACAGGTGGGGCACAAAGCAGAATTTTATGTAGTGGATATAGGAGATGGAGCACATGCCTTATAAGTATATCAAACAATTGACAGAGTACGGAATTCAAAAGGGATTGATGGAGGAAACAGACAGAATCTACGTGACCAATCTGCTGCTGGATGCGCTGGGGCTGGACGGGTATGAGGAACCGGACAGCACAGATGAACATATCACGCTTGAGGAGACGCTGAAAGGACTGCTGGATTACGCCTGTGAGCAGAAACTCATCGGGGACTCTGTGGTTGAGCGGGATCTGCTGGATGCCCGTCTGATGAACTGCCTTCTGCCAAGACCCAGCCAGGTGATTGCCAGATTCCAGGAACTTTACCAGGAGAGCCCAAAGAAGGCTTCCGATTATTTCTATCAATTCAGCCAGGATACGGATTATATCCGCAGATACCGGATTTGTAAAGATATGAAATGGGTAGTGGAAAGTCCTTATGGAGAGATTGATATCACCATTAATTTGTCCAAGCCGGAAAAAGACCCCAAAGCCATTGCGGCGGCTAAGCTGGCAAAGCAAAGCGGATATCCCAAATGCCTGCTGTGCAGGGAAAATGAAGGGTATGCGGGGAATCTGAACCATCCAGCCAGGGAGAACCACAGAATCATTCCTCTGACCATTGACGGGAACCAGTGGGGATTCCAGTATTCTCCCTATGTGTATTACAATGAGCACTGTATTGTGTTCAACGGGGAGCATACCCCCATGAAGATTAACCGTGCGGCATTTTGCAAGCTGTTTGATTTTGTAAAATGGATGCCTCATTATTTTATCGGCTCCAACGCAGACCTGCCCATTGTGGGGGGCTCTATTTTAAGCCATGACCATTTCCAGGGGGGAAATTATCAGTTTGCCATGGCGAAAGCGCCTATAGAGGAATATGTGAAAATCCCCCGCTTTGAGGACGTGGAGGCAGGGATTGTGAAATGGCCGCTGTCTGTGATTCGTCTGCGCAGCCAGGACAGCAGCCGTCTGGTAGACTTAGGCGATTATATTTTACAGTGCTGGCGGGCCTATACCGATGAGGAGGCATTTATTCTGGCCAAGACAGGGGATGAGCTGCACAACACCATTACCCCCATTGCCCGGAAAAATGGGGATATGTATGAGCTGGACCTGGCACTGCGCAACAATATCACCACAGAAGAACATCCACTGGGTGTGTATCATCCTCATAAGGAACTGCACCATATTAAGAAAGAAAATATCGGTCTGATTGAGGTGATGGGACTTGCAGTTCTTCCCGCGCGTCTGAAGACAGAGATGGAAGGGCTGGCGGATGCGATTTTGAACAAAAAGGATATCCGCGCAGATGAAACGCTGGAGAAACACGGGGACTGGGCGGAAGAATTCCTGCCAGAGTATCCGCAGATCAATGAAGAAAATGTGATGGATATTTTAAAAGCAGAGATCGGAAAAGTGTTTGTGAAGGTGCTGGAAGACGCAGGGGTGTACAAAAATACACCGGAGGGCAGGCAGGCATTCCACCGCTTTTTAAACACTTTGTAATAGTACCGGGTAATTCCGGCAGGACCATAGACAGCTCTTTTTTGTGCATTTGTCCTGCCGGAAACCGGATTATGATTTACACAGCCGGAATTTCCCGCACATGCCGGATAAATATGTCACGGATGCCCTGGTATTCCCCTAGGCCTTTTAAACAGGCTTCTACCTGGTATCCAGCGCTGGAAAACTGGGAATACCAGGAATCCGGGTCGTCACCTGCCATATCATTTCGGGCATGGTCGCCGGCCACGATCATGAAAGGAACCAGGTGTACTTTCGCCGGCTGGAATTTCTGGAGCATTTTCAGCAGAGTTTCCATAGAAGGGTAAGCTTCCACTGTGCCCAGGAAGAAATTGGAGTAGCCCATGTCTTTCATTGTGTAGTCCAGGGCAGCGTAGGTGGTGTTGGCATAGTGGGAAGTACCGTGTCCCATCAGGACCACGGCTTCATCGGATGGAATGTGTCCAAACTCCCGGCCCAGGGCTTCGATCACCTGCCGGTTGTCTTTTTCAGTAGTTAAAAGAGGGTCCCCAAAAGAAATCTCCTGGAATTGATCTTTGAATGCCAGCGCGTCTTCTTTCATCAAGTCATTTTCAATGCCGTTGATTACATGTGTGGGCTGAACCAGCACATGGGTAATGCCGTCTTCTGCCATTTCTTCCATGGCTTCTTTTACGTTGTTGATATGTATATGGTCTCTCTTTTCCAGTTTTGCCAGAATCATTTTGCTGGTCCAGGCCCGGTAAATACTGTACTCAGGAAACGCCTGGGCGATGGATGACTCAATGGCATCAATGGTTAATTTTCTGGTTTCTTCGTAGCTGGTTCCGAAGCTTACGACTAAGATTGCTTTCTTTGTATTTGTGGACATGATAGTTTCCTCCGGTTGTAATTTTTTTCTTGGGAACTGCAGGTGGATGATCTGCTGATGGTTCCCTGTGTCAGCCGTAATTTTTATTCTATCAGCGGGGGTATTTTTTGTCAATACGGGGAACTAATTGTGGTTCCCAATTGACAAAAACTGCCGGGTTGCTTATTATTGATAAAAAAAGAACAAATGAGAAGCGGGAGGATGTAACAGTGAGTATTTCCATGATTGGAATTGATCATAACAGGGCCCCGGTGGACATCCGGGCATTATTTTCTTTTACAAAGCGGGAAGCGGGGGAGGCTGTGCTGGCTGTGAAAGAGATGGAGGGAGTCCATGGGTGTGTGATTCTTTCCACTTGTAACAGGATGGAGATTTGGGTGAGTACCCGGGAAGACTGGGATGGATGCCTGTATGAAATGCTGTGCCAAATTAAGCAGATTTCAGGGCAGTCTTACCGTGATTGTTTCACCGCCCGCAGGGACCGGGAGGCTGTGGAGCATTTGTTCTATCTGACGGCCGGGCTGAAGTCCCAGATTTTGGGAGAAGACCAGATTCTCACCCAGGTGAAAGATGCCCTGAGCCTGGCCAGAGACGCCTTTGCCACAGACGGGGTTCTTGAGGTGCTGTTTCGGATGGCGGTAACTGCAGGAAAGCGCATTAAGTCAGAAGTGGTGTTCCATCGGGCCAATCCTTCGGTGATTCATCAGGCCATTCACATGCTTCACAGACAGGGATTCCAGGTAAAAGGCAAAAAGTGTATGGTGATCGGCAACGGGGAAATGGGGAAGATGGCGGCCCAGACCCTGGCTCAGGCCGGAGGGGATGTGACTGTCACAGTGCGCCAGTACCGAAGCGGTATTGTGAATATTCCCCAGGGATGCCAGAGGATTGATTATGGGCGGAGAATGGAGCTTCTGCCCCAGTGCGACCTGGTGGTCAGCGCCACCGCCAGCCCCAACTGCACCCTGCCGGAAGAATTGTTCCACCAGGTGGAATTGACCAGACCCCTTCTGTTGATTGACCTGGCAGTGCCCAGAGATATCGAACCCAGCCTGGGTGAGTGGGAGAATATTACTTTATACGACATGGACAGTTTCCGTGAGGAGGAAACTGTGCCTGAGAGGGAGGAGAGCTTCCGGCAGGCGCAGGCCATTGTAAAAGAACAGATGGACGAATATTTTCAATGGCTGGAAGGGCGGGACATTATCCCCAGGATTAAAGAAATCCAGGAGGAGGCAGTTCATGACCTGGACCTGCGGATTCACAAGATCCTTCAAAAGACTCCCATGGAGGACGCAGACCGCCAGAAGCTGCAGCAGACTATAGAGACAGCGGCGGGCAAAGTGGTCAATAAGATGATCTTCGGTCTGCGGGACTGTCTGGAAAAGGACGTATTTCTGGAATGTGTGGCAGGATTGGAAAAGGTGTATGAAAATGTATAAGGAACAGGTGAGGAGAAAGTTTCCCCTCTTTATGGATCTGGGGACATGGCGGATTTTGACAGTGGGCGGTGGTTCCATTGCCCTGCGCAGAGTGCAGACACTGCTGGAATTTGGGCCTGGACATCTGATGGTGGTGGCAAAGCAGCTGGACCCTGCCTTTGAAAAGTGGAGAAGTTTTCCCAATGTGGCCTTTTGTGAGCGGGGGTATACAGAAGAAGATCTGGAAAACTGCCAGATGGTATTGGCGGCCACAGACGACAGGGAGCTGAACAAAAGAATCGCAAAAGCATGCAAAAGCCGGGGAATTCTGGTGAATGTGGCCAGTGACCAGGATATGTGTGACTTTCATTTTCCGGGGATTGCCGTAAAGGGGCCTATAACGGTGGGAATCAATGCGGCAGGGCTTGACCACAGGCTGGCAAAGAGAACCCGGGAACAGATTCAGGCATTCTTAGAGGGAGAGGCAGTATGCTAAGAGAAAAACAGCAGATTATTATTGGAAGCAGAGAGAGTAAGCTGGCAGTTGTGCAGAGCGAGATGGTGGCGGATTATCTGAGGAAACACAATCCCCAGCAAAAGGTGTGCCTGCTGACCATGAAGACTACAGGGGATAAAATTTTGGACCGGACACTGGATAAAATCGGAGGCAAAGGACTGTTTGTCAAAGAACTGGACAAGGCTCTGATGGAGAGAAGAAGCGACCTATCTGTACATAGTCTGAAAGACATGCCCATGGAGATTTCACAGGAGCTTCCCCTTGTGGCCTTTTCCCCCAGGGAGGACCCCAGGGATGTACTGGTTCTGCCCAAGGGCTGTGAGAGTATGGATAAGAGCAGACCCATCGGCTGCTCCAGTCTGCGCCGCCAGCTGCAGCTGGCCAGGATATTTCCCGATGTTCCCTGCAAAAATATACGGGGAAATGTGCTGACCAGGCTGGAGAAACTGGACCGGGGAGAGTACGGGGCTCTGGTTCTGGCCGGGGCCGGACTGAAACGTCTGGGACTGGAGAGCCGTATCAGCCGGTACTTTGACACAGAGGAGATGATTCCCGCGGCAGGGCAGGGAATTCTGGCAGTCCAGGGGCGCCGGGGGGAAGATTATTCCTATCTGGAAGGCTATGAATGCCAGGAGAGCAGATACGCGGCCCTGGCAGAGCGGGCGTTTGTCCGGGAGCTGGACGGCGGGTGCACTTCACCGGTGGCGGCTCACGCCAGGATTACAGGAGAAGAGCTGTATCTGAAAGGGTTGTATTACCGGGAGTCCACAGGGGAATGGTTTACAGACCAGGTAACCGGAGGAGTCAAAGAGGCAGAAGCTCTGGGCAGGAATCTGGCAGGCAGTATGAGGAAACGTTACGGAGTGTAAGGAATGTTTCCATCCGACCCGGACGGGGCAGAGCTTGTCAGTCTGCTGGGAAAAAAGAATAAAAAGGAAATTTACGTATATGATAACAATAATTGATTACGATGCCGGCAATATGAAAAGTGTGGAGAAAGCGCTTGTGAGCCTGGGCGCCCAAGTGTGTGTCTCCCGCAGGGCAGAAGATATTCTCATGGCAGACCAGGTGGTTCTTCCGGGGGTGGGAAACTTCGGCAGTGCCATGGAGAAGTTAAAAGAATATGGGTTGATTCCAGTGATACGCCGGGTCTGTGAGGAGGGAAAGCCTTTTCTGGGAGTCTGTCTGGGTCTG
>CANSYV010000095.1 GCA_947651335.1 uncultured Lachnospiraceae bacterium | reverse complement strand
CGTTAAAACTTTGTTCCTGTGATAATAGTACAGGCCCATCCAGAGCACCAGATACAGGATTAAAAAGATGCTGGCCAGCAGTCCCGCACGGTAATTAACCCAGTAAACAGCCACATTCATGGCAGCCAGCAGCAGCCATAGAACAAGCGGCCAGAACATAATGCTCTTTATTTTTCCATTTAGCTTAATCTTATCTTTCATGATTTTCCATTATACCACATACTAAGGAGGTTTGGGAAATAATTTCAGAAAAAAGTCTAAAAAAAGCAGTGAGTGCTTATCAGCCTCCTCACTGCTTTTTCAGACCCGCTCTTATCGAAACCGTCCCGCTTTATATCCGGGAACCAGCACAGACCATTTCGTAATCCCCAGATGCTTCCTGCAGGATTTTGTGTAGGACTCTCCCTTGGAGGTGTCCATATATTGAAACACATCGTATGAGGCTTTCTTCTTCCCCATACCCGCAGTCCACAGCCCCATGTGCAGATTATCGCTGTTGATCTCAGCCTGGGAGTCAGCCTGACAGCGGAAAATGATACAGTCAATCATATCGTTGAATTCCGCCTTATAATACGCGTATGCAATAGCCGCGGCCTGCTTCTTCTCGCCTCCGCTTCCATGGGAACTGAAGCCCTGCTCAGTAAGCATAATCCTGGTCTTGGAGCCATACTTTGACTTTACATATTTTGTGAGATACTCAATATTTTTCATAGTGATAAACGGCGAATTCACGCTGTTGGTCACCTGCTGGGGCGAATTCTTCCAGAATTCCGTCTGCAGCAGCGGCTGAGAGTACGCGTGGTAAGCGATGGTGAAGTCCGTATTTCCATACTCTTTCAGCCTGACGGCAAATTGATCCAGGAATGACCTGGAACTGTGGAACTGGCCTGCAGTGGACACATTCCAGGTATGTGTGAGACAGATGCTCACCCTGGCATTTTTACATTTACTCTTGACCGCCATGTAGACAAGCTCATAGGTATCCGCATACAGATTGGCATTGGTCTTCAGCGATGTGGAACCTGTATAATGCCACTCGGAATAGGCGTTTACTTCATTCCCGATAATATAGTTGTTGATATATCCCCGTCCGTGGCCGCCGTCGAACTGTTCCGCGATACAGCTGAACAGGGCCTCGTATTTTTCCCTGGCAGCCTTGGTGCTGATATTCCACGCGTAATAGTGTGCCGAAGTTTTCCTGCGGGCTGCCGGGTGAATCAGCTCTGTCTGTCCCGCCTCCCAGGGAAGCAGAAACTCTGCTGATAAATTCATCTTATTGCTCTGAAGCTGGGAAAAAAGACTCCCCCACCGGTCAAAAGCACTCTGATTAAAATAATAATTCTTTCCTTTATAATTATATTTTAACTGCTGGCCGCCCTTTTGTGTAAATTCCGTGATATTTATGTTAAACAGACAGTAATTTACCCCCAGACTGACAGCGTCCGGCAGGCTTTCCCCAAACTGCAGCCCCTTTTTCGATTTTCCTTTTGTAAACGCCCTGCTGCTGGAAGCCATTTTCTCCGGATTGGAAATATATTTCTCCCCGCTGACTGCCGTATACTTTTTACCGGATTTCACAGCCACAAGGAACTTGCACATGAGCCTGCTCCCTGCTTTATTGTAATTCAGCGGCACGGTAAAGGTAATATTTTTTGTTTTCTTCACTTTTGCCGCAGGCTTGGACAGTTTATTGTTCTTGGGAGACAGGGCAAACAGATAATAGTAAGAATCCTTACTTTTTACCTTACGGGAAACCTTCGCCTTCACCTGCACCCGGGACTTATCCCCCAGAATCTTACAGCTTTTTATTTTAGCCGGATAAGATTTCTTTGCCATGACCCTGGCGCTCTCATTGACTGCATCCCTATTTCCGGCCGCCTGCTGGTTCTTCTTTGCCGCCGGTTCTGCGCCGCCCTGGGATTCCCCGTCCTCTTTGGTGCTGTTCTCCGACAGGCCATTGCCGGAAACAGCTGTTTCATCCGCATCTGGCCTTTCTGCCTCCGGGCCGTAATCCAGCACAACGGCAATCTTTATTTTCCAGAATTCCCCGGTCTCCACTCCTTCTTCCGATTCCGCGGCGCTGTATGTATAGGAAAGGGTTTCCTGCCGGAAATCTTCTGAAAGCTGGAGCAGCCCGTCTCCTATCCATGTTCCCTGGGAAACTTCCAGAATCCGGCTGCAGTCCATATCCTGCACCCCGGTAAAATCCACCTGGCCCGCCTCATTCACAGACAGCACAATCCGGTTGTTATCACAGGTAAACGCATAGAGATGCTCCAGACCCTTTAAATCCAAAGCGCCCATATAGTTGTCCGAACAATCTAAAATCCGCAGATTGGGAAAACTGGAAATCCCCTGCAGTGACGTGATTCCCAGACCGGATACCAAAAGCTCTGTCACCTGCTCTGCTTCCTGCCTGCTTAAAAAGCCATCCTGGTCGGTATCTGCCTCCCTGGCAATATATTCCCTGAATGCCACATCCGGAAACAACTCTTCCAGAGGGGCACTCTGCTGTATATCCTCCTCTGAAAGAGCGCTCTCCTGGGCGGCAATCTCCTCCACGGCAATTTCTTCCGCCGCATACACGGGAACCGCTGAGGCCATAAAAACGCATACAGCCATCCACCATGCGGCTGCTTTTCTAAAACGCACTCTTTTTCCACTCATTATCTGATTCTTCCCTTCCATATAATCTCCCACTCAAGAGCCCCGCTGACGGGGCCGCCAAAGAGCATCTGTAAAGTTTAGTTTCCCATACGCTGCCGGAATGCTTCATAGGCCAGCACCCCTGCCGCCACAGAAGCATTCAGAGAATCCACATGCCCTTTCATGGGAATGGACGCTGTGTAATCACACGCTTCTCTCACCAAACGGGAGACCCCTTCCCCCTCGCCGCCCACCACCAGTCCCAGAGGGCCTTTCATATCCACCTGGTACATGGGCTGGCCGCCCATATCCGCGCATACAAACCAGATTCCCTGCTTCTTCAGCTGTTCTATGGTTCTGGCCAGATTGGTGACCCGGGCTACGGGGATGTAGTTCAGCGCCCCCGCAGATGCCCGGGCTGCCGACGCCGTCAGGCCCACAGCCCGGTTCTTGGGGATAATCACCCCGTGGGCCCCCACCTGGTCCGCTGTCCGCACAACAGCCCCCAGATTATACGGGTCTTCCACACCGTCCAGCAGGAACACGAAGGGCGGTTCCCCCTGTTCTTCGGCTTTCGCCAGAATCTCCTCCACAGAGGCGTATTCATAGGCCGCCATGCGGGCAATGACCCCCTGATGTTTCTTGGTCTCCGACATCTGGTCCAGCCGTTCTCTGGACACGAACTGTACCAGGGCATCCCCCTTCTTCGCCGCTTTCACAATAGACGATACCGGGCCGTCTTTACACCCGTCTAACACATAGAGCTTATCCACCGGACGCCCGGCCCGCAGCGCCTCCGCCACGGCATGGCGCCCCTCAATCTGCTGGCTGTTACTATCCATTTGATCTCTCTCCTATTATCTTTTTGAAGGAACATCCGGGGCTTTGGCTGTCCGCTCCAGCCCTGTCCCAATCAGCTCCAGCATCCGCTCCCACTGCCGGGTCAGATACAGCCAGCCCATAAGGGCTTCAAAGCCCGTGGCCCGCCGGTAATCCGCCGCAGTGGCATTTTTGGCCATAGTAGCACTGTGGGCATTCTGGCCCCGCTTATAGATTTTACTCTCCTCCTGGCTGAGCTCAGGCATCAGAGCCTTGATCATATCCGACTGGGCGCC
Source organism: uncultured Lachnospiraceae bacterium (assembly GCA_947651335.1). Taxonomy (GTDB): domain Bacteria; phylum Bacillota; class Clostridia; order Lachnospirales; family Lachnospiraceae; genus MGBC164599. The sequence goes on along the minus strand of CANSYV010000095.1, from coordinate 2,401 downwards.
GGCCCGTACCAGTGTGCTGGCCCGCCTGTGCAGCTTATTCACCGGACAGTTCCCCATCTTCACCAGAATGGTGCGGACCACCAGTTCATAGACCCCATCACCAATGTATGCCAGCGTCAGGGGAGAGTATGTGCGCATATCCACCTCTTCCAGATGAAACTGCCGGGCAATCAGTTCCAGCCAATCTAAGCCTTCTTCCATTTTACCCCCTCGCGGGTATCCTCCAGAAGAATGCCCTTTTCCAATAATGTCTGGCGGATCTCATCTGCCTTCTGATAATCTTTCGCCTTTCTCGCAGATTGTCTTAGAGCAATCAGCTCCTCGATTTCCTCGTCCAGCAGTTCTTCCTCCTGCTCCAGAACCAGTCCCATAATATCAGACAACTGTCCCAGGACACCATACAGTTTTTCCGCGAATGCGCAGGTGCTGTCTTCTGTCACATGGGTGTTGGCAAATTTCACCAGCTCGAAGATCACCGAAATGGCATCCGCTGTGTTAAAGTCATCATCCATGGCCTCCTGGAATTTCTCCACAAATTCCCCGGCCTGTCCTGCCAGTGTTTCCTCCTCTTGTGTCATGGGCCCCTTTGTGCCCTGTTCCTTTCTCTGGCGCAGATGTTCAGCCGCTGTGCGGATTCTCTCCAGCCCGTTCTTTGCCGCGGCCATCAAGTCTCTGCTGAAGTTCAGGGGACTGCGGTAATGGGCGCTGAGCATGAAGAACCGCAGAACCTGCAGGTCATACTCTTCCCCCACTTCCCGCACGGTAAAGAAATTCCCCAGAGACTTGGACATTTTCCTGTTATCAATGTTCAAAAAGGCATTGTGCATCCAGTACCGGGCAAAGGTTTTTCCATTACAGCATTCACTCTGGGCAATCTCATTTTCATGATGTGGAAAGACCAGATCCTCCCCACCTGCGTGAATGTCTATCTCCTCACCCAGATATTTCTTCGCCATCACGGAACACTCAATGTGCCATCCCGGACGGCCGTCACACCAGGGAGACGGCCAGGAAGGTTCCCCCTCTTTCTTCGGCTTCCACAGCACAAAGTCCAGAGGGTCCTCTTTTTGATTCTCCCCGGACACCTGAAGAGCCCGAAAGCCTGACTGAAGGTCATCCAGGTTCTTGTGGGACAGCTTCCCGTATTCCGGGAAATTCCGCACGCGGAAGTAAACAGTGCCGTCTGCCGCCGGATAGGCAAATTCCTTCTCAATCAGGCTTGAAATCATCTCAATCATACCGTCAATCTCCTGGGTTGCCAGGGGATGGGTTACAGCGGGCCTCACATTCATGTCCGCCATGTCCTTTTTGCACTCCAGCATATAACGCTTGGAGATCTCCTCTGCACTGACCCCTTCCTCCAGGGCTTTGGCAATAATCTTATCATCCACATCGGTAAAATTCGATACGTAATTCACTTCATATCCCCGGTACTCCAGATATCTGCGCACCGTGTCAAATACAATCATGGGCCTGGCATTTCCGATATGAATCAGATTATACACAGTAGGCCCGCAGACATACATCCTCACCTTATTCTCCTCAATGGGCTCAAATGTTTCCTTTCTCCCGGACAAGGTATTATATACCTTCATGATCGGTTTTTCCTCCTTTTAACTTTCTCTTTAGCCAGCGCAGCTCCTTTTCCATGTCCATCAGCCGGCTGTGCAGAACATTATTTTCTTTTTGCAGCATCTGAATATCTTCTTTAATGGGATCTGGCATATGTACCTGATCCATCTCTTTGCGGGGCGCACAGCACTCATTCCTTTTGACCACCCTGCCGGGCACGCCCACCACCGTGCAGTTGGGGGGCACCTCCTGAAGAACTACCGCCCCGGCCCCTATCTTGGAATTCTCACCCACAGTGAAAGAGCCCAGAATCTTCGCCCCTGCACTCACCATCACATTATCCTTCAGCGTGGGGTGCCGCTTTCCGGTTTCCTTTCCCGTGCCTCCCAGGGTCACGCCCTGATACAGGGTCACATTATCCCCGATAACCGCCGTCTCCCCAATGATCACACCGCTTCCGTGGTCAATGAACAGCCCTTTCCCGATTCTGGCCCCCGGGTGAATCTCAATCCCGGTCTTCCTGGCCGCCCGCTGGGAAATCAGCCGCGCCAGGAAGTAATGCTTCTTCAGATACAATTTATGTGCGCGGCGGTACTGGAGCATAACCCGGAAACTGGGATACAAAAGCACCTCCCAGGGGGTCTTAATCGCCGGGTCTCTCTCCTTTATCACCGCGGATTCTTCCTTAAAAAGTTTCCAAAAACCCATGCAGTTACTCCTTAATCGGCAATAAATTTTACCTTTCCTACATTAGTTTATGGGCGGCGGCGGGTTTTGTCAATCATTTCTTCAAGAAATAATCCGATACCATACTGACCCTTAATCTGCG
>CANSYV010000094.1 GCA_947651335.1 uncultured Lachnospiraceae bacterium | reverse complement strand
TTCAATATCATTACGATTTAACCACATAGAAAGAGCATACTTACCTTCATGTTTATTAAAGTGATATGCACATTCAACAAAATAGTTTTCATATCCAAAATCAGATAATTCAAGTATAAGTGTATTGCCTTTGAATTTTGGTCGCATCAAATACCGTTGCCATTCCTCACCTCCGTACTGAATTTTCATCTACTGTACAGTATGTTCAGTTTTTCGGTTTTTGTCAATGTTTTTACTGATAAAAAACTTATCCAGACTGTCCAAGTTTTTCACAAAATTTCAAAAAAAATCACCCGGCAGATAATCTCTATCGCCGGGTGATTTTATGTTAACTTCACAAATGTAACATTTTGTGTCAAATGATAAACATAGCGTCCCCAAAAGAGAAAAACCGATACCGTTCCCGCACCGCCTCCTCATAAGCGGCCAGCACATGCTCTCTCCCGGCAAACGCGGAAACCAGCATCAGCAGGGTGGATTCCGGCAGGTGGAAATTGGTAATCAGGCCGTCTATCATGCGAAAATCATACCCCGGATAAATGAAAATATCTGTCCAGCCGCCGCCTGCCCTGAGCACCCCCTGGCTGTCTGCGGCAGACTCCAGGGTCCGGCAGCTGGTGGTGCCCACGGCGATAATCCTGCCGCCGGCTTTTCGGGTTTTGTTTATAACCTGTGCCTGTTCTTCCTCAATCTGATAGTACTCCGAATGCATATGATGTTCATCCACATTTTCCACCTTTACCGGACGGAAGGTTCCCAGCCCCACATGCAGGGTCACATGGGCAATCTCCACTCCCATCAGGCGGATTTCCTCCAGCATATGTCTGGTAAAGTGAAGGCCTGCCGTGGGGGCAGCCGCCGAGCCCTCCCATTTGGCATACACTGTCTGGTAGCGGTTTTTGTCTTTCAGCTTATGGGTAATATAGGGCGGCAGCGGCATCTCCCCCAGCTGGTCCAGAATTTCCTCGAAGATTCCTTCATAGGTAAATTGAATCAGCCGGTTTCCCTCCTCCACCACATCTATAATCTCTCCTGTCAAAAGCCCGTCTCCAAAAGACAGCCGGCAGCCCGGCTTCGCCTTTCGCCCTGGTTTCACCAGAGTCTCCCACACATCATGTTCCCTGCGTTTCAAAAGAAGCAGTTCCACAGACGCGCCTGTATCCGTTTTCTTCCCGTACAGCCGTGCGGGGATGACTTTTGTATCATTGATTACCAGGCAGTCACCGGAGCGCAGATATCCTTTCAAATCCACGAACTGCCCATGTTTTACATGACCGCTTTTCCTGTCCAGAGCCAGCAGCCTGGAGGCGCTTCTGTCTTCCAGTGGGTCCTGGGCAATCAGTTCCTGAGGCAGTTCAAAATAAAAGTCACTGGTCTTCATAATAGATCTTATCCTTTTCCAGAAGGGCCGCCTTCCCGTCTTTGACTTCTACAATATTTACACCACAGTTGGGGCAGACTCCCCCCTGCCAGAAATCATCTGTATCTCCGTAAAGAGGCTGAAGAAGCGCCCGCACCGCACAGCCATGGGTCGCGATCAGCACCGTCTTTTCCTGCAGGTCTTTACGGTGTATCAAATCTTCGTAAAATCTGTGGGTCCGGTCACAGATATCATAAATGGATTCCCCGTTTCTGGCCGGCACATAATGATACGCGTCTGCAAAAAAACTGAAAAAGGGATGTGACGGGTCCACCTGCAGGAGCTGTTCTCCTTCCAGATCTCCGAAGGAAATCTCCTGAATCCGCTCATCTGTCTCGATGGGAATCTCTCTGTGTCCCAGAACCAGCTGGGCCGTTTTATAGGCCCGCTGCAAGGGACTTGAAATCGCCGCGTCAAAAGGTACATCTGCCAGTTTCTCTCCCGTAATTTTCGCCAGGCGGATTCCGTTTTCATTTAATGGAATATCTGTTGCGCCCTGAATTTTCCTCATCACATTCCAGGAGGTCTCTCCATGTCTGATTATATATAACAGCATCACATTCCTCAACTTCTAAGCTTAATACCCAGACTCTCCAGCCCATGAAGGATCTTTTTCATGACAGCAGCCACGTCCTTTTCCTCCAATGTCCTGTCCCCGGCGCGCAGAGTCACAGAATACGCCATGGACTTATATCCTTCCTGAATCTGTTCCCCTTCATACAGGTCGAACAGCTTGTAATCCTCCAGCACTTTTCCGCCCCGCTGTTCAATCACAGACTCTATCTGTCCTGCCAGCACTTCTTTGGGGACTACCATGCTGATATCCCGGCTCACAGCCGGATATTTAGCCACTCCCTCATATTTATAATCGTAATTGGCAAATTCCAGAACCGCGGGAATGTCAATCACCGCCAGATACGCCCGCCCGCCGATTTCGTAGGCATCAGCCACTGCGGGGTGTACCTCTCCCAGCACAGCTATCTGCTTTTTCTCATAATATACAGCTGCCTGCCGTCCCGGATGGAGATAGGGCTGCTTCACAGATGGATCATATACGGGCTTTTTGCGCATTCCCACTTTTTCAAAGAACTCCTCAACCACGCCTTTCATGGCATAGAAATCCCCTTTTTCATACATACCCAGGGTAAACTGCATCCGTTCTTCGGGAAGTTCTCTCAGGGGCAGTTCTTTGGGAAGGTAAATATTCCCCAGCTCGTAAAGTCCCACACCTTTATTGCGCCTGTTGTAATTAGTTCCCAGAGAAGTGAGCATACCGTTCACAGACAGTGTCCGCATAATGCTGAAATCTTCTCCCAGGGGATTCTGAATCCGGATGGCGTTTCTGCTGGGGCTGTCCTGAGGCAGAAGCAGTTTGTCAAAGACTTTGGGACTCTCAAAGGAATAGCACATTCCCTGAGAAAATCCACAGTACTCTGCCACCTCCCTGGCCGCCTGCTCAATCCGCTGTTTGAAGGAGAGACGCCCTGTGGTGGCCTCCCCGGTAGGCAGTGTGGTGGGAATCCGGTCATATCCGTAAAATCTCGCTGCTTCTTCTGCCAGATCTGCCATACACAAAATATCCTGGCGGAAGGTGGGGGCTTCAATCTCTTCCGTCTTCTCGTCATAGACCAAATCCACTTTTCTGAAGTACTCCAGCATTTCTTCCCGGGAAATATCTGTCCCCAGCAGAGCATTGATTCTATCCGGCTCAAACTTCACCCGGACAGGCTCCCGTTTCTTTGGGTACACATCCACCATGCCGCCCACCACTTCTCCTGCTCCCAGTTCTTCCATCAGCTGGCATGCCCGGTCAATGGCCGCCTGGGCGTTGTTGGGGTCCAGCCCTTTTTCAAACTTCCCAGAGGCATCTGTGCGCAAACCGATGCGTTTGGCAGATTTGCGGATATTTGGCCCGTCAAAGCAAGCCGCCTCAAAGAGCACTGTCTTCACCTGATCGGTGATCATGGAATTTTCCCCTCCCATGATACCTGCAATGCCCACTGGTTTTCTGCCATCACAAATCATCAGCACATCGGAATCCATGGTGCGGGTCTGGCCGTCCAGTGTGACAAATTCCTCCCCGTCCGAAGCCCGCCGCACCACAATATGATGGTCTTCTATGGCATCCAGGTCGAAGGCATGCATGGGCTGTCCATATTCCTCCATCACATAATTGGTAATATCCACCAGGTTATTGATGGGACGGATGCCGTTTGCTGCCAGACATCTCTGCATCCATTTGGGAGAGGGGCCGATTTTTACATTTTTCACCACCCTGGCACAGTAGCGGGGGCACAGGTCCTGGTCTTTTACAGTCACCTGAACATAATCTTCCGCCTTCTCCTGATTTCCCGTCTTCTTCACCTGGGGAGGCACAAATTCTCTGCCGAATGTGGCCGCCGCTTCCCTGGCAATGCCTATGACACTGTTGCAGTCCACACGGTTGGAAGTCACCTCATATTCCACAATCACATCGTCCAGTCCCAGGACTTTGATGGCGCTTTCTCCCACCACCGGGTCATCCTGGAAAATATAAATGCCAAACTCCGGCGCCTCCGGATACAAATCCCGGCTGCTTCCCAGCTCCTCAATGGAGCACATCATACCATTTGATTCGATTCCCCTCAGCTTTCCTTTCTTAATGGCAATCCCGCCAGGTGTCATTTTTCCGTCATGGCCTCCTGCCACCCGTCCTCCGTCCAGAACGATAGGGACTTTATCGCCTTCTTTCACATTAGGGGCCCCTGTGACAATCTGAATGGTCTCATTTCCCACATCTACCTGGCAGATAATCAGTTTATCCGCGTCCGGATGCTTCTCAATCTTTTTAATCTGTCCAACCACAATCTTGTCCAGATCTGCGTCCAGCCGCTTAAATCCCTCTACTTTTGTGCCGGACATGGTCATCCCATCGGCATATTCCTGTGCCGTCACATCCAATCCCGGCACGTACATTTTTATCCAAGATAATGAAGTATTCATGAGCTTTCGTCCTCCTAAAACTGATTTAAGAATCTGATGTCATTTTCATACAGCAGACGCATATCATCGATTTCATATTTCAGCAGCGCAATTCTCTCCAGCCCCACGCCAAAGGCGAATCCTGTGTACTCTTTGGGGTCAATGCCGCACATTTCCAGCACATGGGGGTGCACCATGCCGCATCCCAGAATCTCAATCCAGCCGCTTCCTTTGCAGAATCTGCAGCCGCTTCCTTTACATTTAAAACAGGAAACATCCACTTCCGCGCTGGGCTCTGTAAACGGGAAATGATGAGGACGGAATTTTGTCTGTGTCTCCGGACCGAACAGCTCCCTGGCAAACTCCTCCAGAGTTCCCTTCAAATCGGCAAATGTAATATTCTTGTCCACCACCAGTCCTTCAATCTGATGAAATGAAGGAGAGTGGGTAGCATCCACTTCATCAGAGCGGAATACCCGTCCCGGCGCGATCATGCGGATGGGCAGTTTTCCTTTCTCCATCACCCTGGCCTGTACCGGGGAGGTCTGAGTGCGCAGCACAATCTCCTTATTAATGTAAAAGGTATCCTGCTCGTCCTTTGCAGGATGATCCTGGGGAATATTCAGCTTGGTAAAATTATATTCATCATATTCCACCTCCGGGCCTTCCACCACTTCGTAGCCCATACCGATAAAAATACGTTCCACTTCTTCCAGGGCGATGGTATTGGGATGTCTGTGGCCGGTCTCCGGTTTTCTGGCAGGAAGGGTTACATCAATCACTTCCTGTGCCAGCTTTCTCTCACGGACCGCCTGCTCCATGCGCTTTTTGGTATCCTCCAGAAATTCCTCAATATGTGCCCGGGTGTCATTCACCAGCTGGCCCACTGCCGGACGATCCTGGGGCGCCACATCCTTCATTCCTTTTAACACAGCTGTCAGCTGGCCTTTCTTCCCCAGATAAGCCACCCTGACTTCGTTCAACTGTTCCAATCCGTCAGAATTCTGGATTCTCTTTACCGCCTCCTGCCGGATTTCCTGCAGTTTTTCCTTCATATCCATATTCATCTCTCCTCGTTCTAAGGAACTGTAGAAAAATAATAGACAAGTCAAGATGTGTCAGTTATTTTCTTACAGTTCCTAACATAAAAAACGCCCGCCCCAAAGGGACGAGCTCGTTACGGTTCGCGGTACCACCCTAATTTCTGCCTTCATACACATGAAAACGTGTCTGAACATTCATTCCCATTTCAGAAATCTATTCCACGCCGGCAGACTCTCTCATGCTTAACGCGCACCCACGTCATCTCCTACTGCTTATCTCCCAGGACATGTTCCACAATCACTCACGCCTTTCACACAGACCATAAGCCCATTCAAAGATGCAGCTCCGGCGGGAAATTCAGGATCATTCTGAACCAAAGGAGGCTTACAGCCGGCGGCCCCCTCTCTCTGTTGGAAAAACAATCCCTGCAGAACGTGTCCGGGACACGCTCTCACGCCATCTTTGCTTTTCTATACATTTTTCTGTATTTATATGCACGCATGAATAGTACCACATAAATTCTTATTCTGTCAAGATATTTCCTTACCTCTCTGCCCGTCAATGCCATGATCCATGATTTCAAACATCTTTTTTGTGTTATTATTGTGTTTACAAAACAACATTTTCGTATTACACTATATGGGGAAAACCATGAAAGGAAATGTAATAATGAGTTATCGAGAAATAGCAAAGAATATGATGTACCGTTTATTACCTTTAATGCCACCTAGCAACCACCATTTCCATAACT
>CANSYV010000093.1 GCA_947651335.1 uncultured Lachnospiraceae bacterium | reverse complement strand
ATGAGCGGTGAAAAAGCGCGCCGCAGGCCTTTATAAGAATCCCGGAACAAAGATGAATTCTCCGGGGTTCTTTTCTTTTTTTCTAAAACGTGATAATCTTAAGAAAGTCTTAAATAAATTCCAACCATGTATTTAAGAAAGAATGTGTATGATGAATGCGGAAACAATCAGAAAGACAGCGACAGAGAGGGGGAGCTTGTTATGGAAGGAATTCTGGTGTGTGACGATGACCAGGAGATTGTGCAGGCCATCGAGATCTATCTTTCCCAGGAAGGATATGAGGTGTATCAGGCCCATGACGGTCTGGAAGCACTGAAAGTCCTGCAGGAGAAGAAGGTACAGCTGATTATCATGGACATTATGATGCCACGGCTGGACGGAATACGTGCCACGCTGAAGATTCGGGAGCAAAATGCAGTGCCTATCATTATTTTGTCTGCCAAGTCGGAGGATGCGGATAAGATCCTGGGGCTGAATATCGGCGCGGACGATTATCTGACCAAACCTTTTAATCCGCTGGAGCTGGTAGCGCGGGTGAAGTCGCAGCTGCGCCGGTATACCAGACTGGGGGCAAGCCCGGAGCTGGGAAGAATCGGCATATATGAGACAGGAGGCCTGGTGGTGGACGATGAGAGAAAGGAGGTTACTCTGGACGGGCAGATGATCCGCATGACGCCCATTGAGTATCAGATTCTTTTGCTGCTGATTAAAAATAAGGGGCGGGTGTTTTCCACTTCGCAGATATATGAGTATATCTGGAAGGAAGATGCCATCGGCGCGGAGAGCACAGTGGCAGTACATATCCGCCATATCCGCGAAAAGATTGAGATTAACCCCAGGGAACCACGGTATCTGAAGGTTGTCTGGGGAGTGGGTTATAAAATGGAAGTTTTGTAAGGAGGCAAGAGAGATGAAGAAATGGTTGGAATCTGGAATTGGGAAGGCTGTGGGTATTGTTCTGGCATGTCTGGCGGCGGGAGGATTTGTCCTAAGCGTGCTGTGGATGGTGTCAGTTCCCTCTGTGCAGCCCCAGGATTTATTGTTGGGCGGACAGGACTTTTGGGAGAGCAGTACTTACAACAGTGAGCTTATGTGGAGAGCTGGCCAGGAAATGGATGTTTACACGAATCAGTGGATGTTTAAAGAGGATGGGGAGCTGAACCGGGACGCGTCTGTGGATATTGGCCAGTTCACCGATTATTCGGTGGAGGGGCTTAAATACAACCTGGGAGATCTGATGGACTGGAGCGAAAATATTTCGGATGACGGGGGAAAGGCTATTGTGGTCTGCAAAAAGGCAGACGGAGGCGGCAGATCCTATTTCTATCTGGATGATTTTCGCAGGGCGTTTGAAGATGGGTCTCTCAGGGCTGTGTGGAAAGAAAATGGGCAGGCTGGCACTGATTTGGACCAGATTTTCAGAAACTGGGAGAGAATGTATGACCAGGAAGCCAGCCTGGAAGAGGCCTATGTGGAGGAATACAGCGCAGATACCGTCTGGGAAGAACAGGCTTATGAGGCGGAGGCAGACGACGGCCTCTACGCGGAGGGAGTATCCGGGAATCTGGAAGCAGTTGTGGACAAAGATGGCAATCGTGTGATTACTGATTTCTGGATTTATCAGGGAAACTGTCTGGAGGAACGCTATCATCCACAGGGAGCGGACTCTCTGCTGGAGATGGTAAATGAGAAACAATGGAAACTTTCTGAGGCTTTTGCGGCTGTGGGAACTGCTGTGACGCGGATTGCGGAGAGTGCAGAGCTCATGGAGGAACAAAAGTATGAGCGGATGCAGGACACCAATGTGAGTTATTTGTATGTGGATTTGGAGCAGAAACAGGCATTTTCCAATAAAAGCCAGTTTAGAAAGTTTAAAACCTGGGAGGACAGCCTGGAACAGATGAAACAGATGGGCAGTTATCTGTGGCTGTCAAAGGGGGCTGCCGGAACCAATTACGACAGCAACAATATTGCGGCCCGTGAAGACCAGTGGCGGGATATGGTGGAGTATCCTTCCGGCGAAGCATACCGCAGTCAAAACAAGAACTATGTGTTTGCAGCAGCTGTGGACATGTCACTGCCGGTTCAGGACTGGGTGTCTGAACAAAGAGAAAACTTTCAGATCTACAGGGGAGTTCTGCGAAAGGCCGCTGGCGGATGTGCAGCCTGTGTTGTGATTGGGCTTGCGGCACTGGTATGGCTCACCTGGTCTGCGGGACACAGCAGGAAAAAGAACGGCGTGACATTGAATTTTTTTGATAAATGGAAGACAGAAGCCGGGGCGCTGCTGGTCTTTTTGGTGTGGGCCCTTCTTCTGGCGTGGGTGCTGGAGAGCGGGATTATCCAGCCGTCCGTATTCCAGGAGTACCTGGATTCTCAATGGGGAGGCGGCGGGGTTACCCGGGCACAGATGATGCTTTATACTGCTCTGGTTCTTCTGAGCTTCAGCCTGACGGCGCTGCTGCTCCTGTGGGGGTACCTGAGTCTGGTGCGCAGATGGAAGGCTGGGATATTGTGGAAGAACAGCCTGCTGTATCTGATGCTTTGCCAGGGAAAACGGGGATTTCTTGCCCTGAAGGTGATACCGAAGAAAGCGGTGATGCTGGGAGGTTTTTTGGTGATCCAGCTGCTGCTGAGTGTGGCAGTGGCAAGCTGTATGTATGGCGGGCAGGTTTTCCTGTTTTTCCTGATTTTAACAGGGGCGGCCGGGATTGGCTGGATCGGGAAAGTGTCTGTGGAGTATGCCAGGATTCAAAAAGGCATTGGGAAAATTGCCGATGGGGATATTGGGTATCAGATTCCCCTGAAGGGACTGACCCTTGACCGTAAAATGATGGCTCAGGATATTAACCGTGTGGGAGAGGGCCTGGACCAGGCGGTGGAGAAAAGCGTGAGAAGTGAACGGATGAAAACGGAGCTGATTACCAATGTATCCCATGATATTAAGACGCCGCTGACTTCCATTGTCAATTACGTGGATTTGTTAAAACGGGAGCATCTTCCTGGAGAACATGTGCAGGAGTATCTGGATATATTGGATAAGAAGTCCCAGCAGTTGAAAAATCTCACAGAGGATGTGGTGGAGGCGTCAAAGGCCAGCACCGGCAATCTGGCCCTCCAGTATGATGAGCTGGATCTGGTGGAGATGGTTCTCCAGGTAAATGGGGAATTTCAGGAAAAGTTTGAGGAGAGAAATCTGTCTCTGAAGCTGCGGCTCCCTGAAGATACGGTGATGGTTTGGGCAGACGGCCGGCGTATGTGGCGCATTCTGGAGAATATCTATCAAAATGCGGCAAAATACGCAATGCCCCACACCAGAGTCTATGTGGACCTGTCCCTCCACGCTCTGCAGGCTGTGTTTACCATGAAAAACATCTCTGAACAGCCTCTGGACATTTCGCCGGAGGAGCTGACAGAACGCTTTGTGCGGGGGGACAGTTCCAGAAATACCCAGGGGAGCGGGCTGGGCTTATCCATCGCCAGAAGCCTGACAGAACTGCAGTCAGGAGAATTCCAGCTGTTCTTGGATGGGGATTTGTTCAAAGTCCAGCTTTCCTTCCCTGTTCGTGAGCGGACTGGAAGCTGAGGCAGCCTTAGATCGGGAAAATCAATCCTTTTATATGTAGCGGACTAATATAAAATTTGGTATACTGTTTATAGATGAAAGCGAAGAAAATGGCGTATAGTGAGCGGCAAAAACATATACAATGAGATGCTTTGATATTGATGAATAAGATGCAATGTGATATTATATAATTGTCAATAGGGAAACCGAAAGACAATAACCGGGCAAGCGGGAGAGGAGGTATTATGGAAAGTATGACCAAAGAAGAAATGCAAAGATTTCTAAACCGTGAAGCGGAAAAAGGCAGCACGGAAGAGGAAGCTCTGAAAGCGTTAGCTGATATTTTAGGTATTAAATTTCCGAAAATAGAGACAGAAAAGGCTGAGTAAATCAGGTAGAAGCAAAAGGAGGGCGGGCTTGCCACCGCCCCTCATTTTACGGAAGAAAGTTCTTCAATATAAACCATAAAACAGGCACCAGCAGGCTGGGGAGCATATTCAGCGCCTTGCAGTCTTTGATACCCAGTATGGACAGCCCGGAGCTGAAAATCAGGACACCACCCACAATGGATATTTCTGACATAAGCTCCGGGGATATGAAGCCTGAGAGCAGCCCGGCAGACAGATAGATGCTCCCCTGCCACAGAAACAAAACCACTGCGGCCAGCGCCATTCCTATACCGTAGGTGGAAGCCAGCACCATGGAAGTGACAAAGTCCAGGGTGGCGTTGGTAAATAAGTATGTATGATCATGGTTGATGGCGCTTTGGATAGGGCCCAGAATGGACAGCGTGCCGATGCAGTAGAGGAGAATTCCCGTGGAGAGCCCCTGTCCCAGATTGGAGCTGGAAAACTTTCCCACAAAGCTCTGGAAGCGTCCATCCAGGTCAGCCATGGTGCCCAGGAGACTTCCGGCTGCCAGGCTTAGGATAAAGAGCACCGGGTACTGGCTGTCGGGGAGGTTTCCTGTCACAGCATTGATTCCCAGAACCGCGGCTGCCAGACCCATGGCGTTATAAAGGGCGTTCTGATATTTTTCTTTGATTCCTTTTCTGATGATACTTCCGATCAGGCTGCCAGCGAGTATGGTGCCTGTATTGACAAAAGTTCCTATCATATAGTCGATTCCTCCTGTGAAAAATGTTTTGAACTCTTGATGCTCAATTTATAGAATACGCTTTCTGAGGGTTTCGGTCAAGAGGTATATAATTTAACAAAATTTTGTTGACTTTTTGTGACTTTCGTAGGATAATATAATTACTTAAATAAAAGGTTTAAGAAAGTTTCGAATAAATGCGTGAGGAGGATTTGGAAAATGGAAGGAAAAATGAAAACTGCGGTAATGCTGGGGATTGGAAAGATGGGATTTGAAGAACGCGATATCCCCACGCCGGCGGCAGATGAAGTGTTGGTAAAACTGGATTATGTGGGGATCTGCGGTTCGGATTTACATTATTATGAGACTGGGGCCATCGGCGCGTATGTGGTGGAGCCGCCGTTTGTTCTTGGGCACGAACCTGGCGGGGTCGTGGTGGAAGTAGGCGAAAATGTAAAACATCTGAAAATAGGCGACCGGGTAGCGCTGGAGCCGGGAAAAACCTGCGGACACTGTGAGTTCTGTAAAGGCGGTAAATACAATCTATGTCCTGAAGTAGAGTTTTTTGCCACTCCGCCCATTGATGGAGTATTCCAGGAATACGTTGCCCATGAAGCGAATCTGTGTTTCCGTCTTCCTGACAATGTGAGCACGCTGGAGGGGGCATTGATTGAGCCTCTGGCTGTGGGATTCCACGCGGCTATTCAGGGCGGCGCCCAGGCAGGACAGACAGCAGTAGTAATGGGAGCAGGCTGTATTGGTCTGGTGAGTATGATGGCACTGAAAGCTATGGGCGTATCTAGGGTTTATGTGGTGGACGTGATGGAGAAGCGTCTGGAGAAAGCCATGGAGCTGGGAGCAGACGGAGTGATCAACGGAAAAGAGAAAGACGCGGTGGCGGAAGTGCTGAGACTCACAGACGGCAAAGGATGTGACCTGTCTATTGAGACTGCAGGCACCCAGATTACCACGGTGCAGACGGTACAGATGTCCAAGAAAGGGGCCACAGTTGTGCTGGTGGGCTACACGGCAAGCGGTGAGGCCAATATGCCCCTGAGTCTTGCTCTGGACAAGGAGCTCACATTCAAGACAGTATTCCGTTACCGCAATATTTATCCCATGGCCATTGACGCGGTGGCATCAGGTAAAGTGAATTTGAAAGGAATTGCCACTCATATCTTTGATCTGGACGATGTGCAGCATGGAATGGATTACAGCATACATAATAAAGCGGATATTGTTAAGGGTGTGATACGGATTCATAAAGATGCAAAATAAGGCGGGGGAATTACGTTTGTAATCCTATTATCTAAGAAAATATTTTGAGGAAAAAAAGAAACGGTATAGTTTAGCGTCTATACGGTTTCTTTTTTTCGTGCGTCCGGCGGTGCACATATCTAAATTCTATTTTTGAAGTATTAATTATCTGGTAAGAATCTTCTTGACAATAGTATATAAAAATACTAATATAGTATATATAAATACTTATAATTGCGGTTCAGAAAGGAGATAAATATGGGT
>CANSYV010000092.1 GCA_947651335.1 uncultured Lachnospiraceae bacterium | reverse complement strand
ACAAGACCAGTGATGTGGTAGAGGAACTGGATAACGAAGCTATCCGTATCGGCCATGACCTGGAGGATTATGTGGCGCAGAGGTTCATGGAGGCCACCGGGCTGAAGGTGAGGAAGTCCAACTTCATGTACCGCAGCAAGGAGCATCCGTATATGATTGCAGATGTGGACCGTCTGGTCGTTGGCGAGGACGCAGGCCTGGAATGCAAGACGGCCAGTGTATACAGCGCAGACAAGTGGGAGGATGGGAACATCCCGCTCCATTATGTGATGCAGTGCTACCATTATATGGCGGTCACCGGTAAGTCACCGGAATGTAAGCCGGAAGTTTTATAATCAAGGAGTATTCTAAAAGCGTTATTGATACAATGCTGTACGAGGAGGTTCATACCATGGAATTTTTAACAGTCCATAATCTGTGCAAAATCTACGGAAAGGGGGAAAATCAGGTCACAGCCCTTGACCATGTCTCTCTCACCATTGAAAAGGGAGAGTTCACAGCCTTAATCGGCGCTTCCGGCTCTGGAAAGTCCACCCTGCTCCACGCCATGGCAGGGGTGGATGTACCCACCAGCGGCAAAATCTTTCTGGACGGGCAGGATATCTACGGGGGAAACAATGAACAGCTGGCGATTTTCAGAAGACGCCAGGTGGGCCTCATTTATCAGTTCAATAATCTGATTCCCACCCTGAATGTGGTGGAAAATATCACACTGCCCATCCTCATGGACAAAAGGAAAGTGGATAAAGAACGGCTTATGGAACTGCTGGAGCTTCTGGGGCTGAAGGACAGGAGGAAACACCTGCCAAACCAGCTCTCCGGCGGACAGCAGCAGCGTGTGGCCATAGGCCGGGCCCTGATGAACGCGCCTGCGGTGATGCTTGCCGATGAACCCACGGGAGCACTGGACAGCCGCAACGGCCAGGAAATAATCCGGCTGTTAAAAGAAAGCAACAAAAAATACGGCCAGACGCTGATTCTTGTCACCCATGACGAGAACATCGCCCTCCAGGCCCAGCGCATCATCACCATCGCTGACGGCCGGGTGGTGAAGGACGCCAAAATGCGCCCAGAACCACAGCCCATCCAAAAAACCGGAATCATACCCGGGGAAGGGCAGGTGGTCCAGTCATGAATATCTTTCACAAAACTGCCCTGAAAGGCCTGATGAAAAGCAGATCCCGCACCCTGGCCACCATCATCGGAGCCGCGCTGTCCACCGCTATGTTTACGGCAGTGGCATCCTTTGGCACCTCACTGATTCAGTATATGGTAGACGCGGAGATTGCCAAAGGCGGCAGCTGGCATGTGCAGTTCTCCGGCGTTTCTTTTTCCCAGATGCAGGAACTGGGCGCCCAAAAAGAAATCGCAGAGACCGCAGCCTATGAAAATATGGGCTATGCCCCGCTGGATGGAGCAGCCAAGCAGAGCGCTGATAAACCTTACCTGTTCCTGGCCGGTTTCCACAAGGACACTTTCCGCAGCCTGCCTGTCACCTTGAGCTCCGGCAGACTGCCCGAAAATAAAGAAGAAATCATTATCCCGGATCACATTGCCATCAAAGCCGGCGTGAAAATCCCTGTGGGCAGCGCCCTCACACTCACCCCGGGAGACCGAAAATACCAAGGCAGCACCCTGACACAGTGCAGCCCCTATACCCAGGGGGAGGAATTCACCGCCTCAGCTGCCAGAACTTACACGGTAGTGGGCACTTACCAGCGGCCCGGCTTTGAACCCCATTCTTCCCCGGGATATACAGTAATCACCATGGCGGATACCCAGAATCCCTCTGACAGCTTCAGCCTGTTCCTCACCCTGAAGAAACCCCGCCAGGTACACGAATACGCCGAAAAGAACAGCGGGGAAAGTGCCTATGACATCAACGAAAACCTTCTGCGCTTTCTTGGCGTGTCCGACAACAAAGTGTTTAACACATTTTTATACACCATAGGCGGCGTGCTGGCGGCCATTATCATGACAGGGTCTGTTTTCCTGATTTACAACTCCTTCCAGATCTCCCTGACGGAGCGCACCCATCAGCTGGGCATCCTCATGTCCGTGGGAGCCACCGCCAGACAGCTGAGAAATTCCGTATTATTTGAGGGAATCTGCATCGGCATCATAGGCATCCCCCTGGGCCTTTTAGCAGGGATCGGCTGTATCTGGCTGATACTGCCTGTGATATCCGCCCAGTTCGCGGGCATCTTAAACAGCCAGGTACCGCTGACACTGGCATTATCCCTGCCTGCCCTGGCGGGCTCCGCCCTCATCAGCCTGGCTTCCATCTTGATTTCCGCATACATTCCGGCGAAAAAGGCGGTAGCTGCCTCCGTGATAGAGTGCATCCGCCAGACCAACGAGATCAAGACCCAGGCACGCACCCTGCCCGTGAGAAAATATGTCTGGAGGCTGTACGGCCTGGAGGGAGTCCTGGCCCTGAAAAACTTCAGGCGGAACAAAAAACGCTTCCGAAGCGTGGTACTCTCCCTCACATTAAGCGTCATACTCATCGTAACAGGCAGTGCCTTCAGCATTGTATTAAGAGAATTCGGAAAAAAATATACCGGAGAAATGGCAGATGGGGACCTGTCCTTTGCTGTTCAGGATATGACAGAGGATCAATTCCTAAAACTCTATGAGAAAATGAGATCAGCAGAAGGTGTTTATAAAAGCACCTGGCAGACAGACCTTATCTATTCTGCCTCAACAGACCAGCTGCCCGGCGGTTTCCTGGAGGAATACCGGAAAGCTATGAAAGATGACACCACCGGCCAGACACAGACACTGAAACTTTATACCCAGTTCATTGAAGATGATATCTATGACACATTTATGAAAAGCCAGGAGGAGGCCGGCAGCGAATCCGCAGGCCAGGAAGCGGACGTTTCTGTCTGCGTATTTAATTCCAGGGAACACACCACATATTTTGCAGGCAGTTTCATGGAACTTACCCTGCCCTCCCCCGACGGGGCACAGGCAAAAACAGTCACAGCCGTCTTCGCGGACAGCTATCCTGTGGACACCACATTTATATTGGAAGACGACCCTGCTTACCTGTTTGTCATGACAGCGCCTCTGTCCAGCAAGCCTCAGTTTGATGCTGTAAAACCAGAGGGCCCGGTATCTATGGGCGGGCTGTTCTGGTCCAAAACACCTGCCCAGACACTGACAAAAATGCAAAACCAGCTCATAGACGAAGGGATAACAGCAGATTACACCCTGATAAATCTCTCCTACTTCTTTGACCTGTGGCGCAATGCTGATTTTATTATCAGTATCTTCACCTTTGTATTTGCCGCCATGCTCACACTGATCGCCGCTGCCAATGTGTTCAATACTATCTCCACGAATATCCGGCTGCGGCGGCGGGAACTGGCTATGCTGTTCTCTGTGGGAATGTCGGACCGGGACTTTCGCAAAATGATGCACTTTGAATGCCTTTTCTACGGAATGCGCACCCTGCTATATGGAATTCCCATTTCCACCGCGCTTTCCTGGGGTATCCATAAAACAGTTACTTCTATAGAAGAAGTCCAAATGCCCTTTGTATTTCCCTGGGGTGCCATGCTCCTGAGCATACTGGGGGTATTCGCTATTGTATTCCTGACCATGCTGTATGCCACAGGAAAAATCCGCAAAGCAAATATCATTGACGCGCTGAGAGACGAGATGGCTTAGTCCCCGGCTTATTTCCCAGCGCCCAGAAGGCAACCGCGCTGGCAGCGGCCACATTCAGCGAGTCCACGCCATGGGCCATGGGAATGCATACCGTATAATCACAGTCCGCGATAACAGCAGACGACAGCCCGTCTCCCTCCGCCCCCAGCACCACGGCCAGCCTTTCCTCTGCCACAAGAGCCGGATGGTCCACACTGATGGAATTCTCCTTCAAGGCCATAGCTGCGGTTTTAAAACCCAGTTTTCTCAATAACTCCATTCCCTTACGGGAATGCCCGTCAGATTCCCTGTCCAGGAACGTCCACGGAATCTGAAAAACAGTTCCCATGCTCACCCGCACAGCCCGCCGGTAAAGGGGATTGCTGCAGGCCGTGGTCAGCAATACCCCATCCATATTCAGCGCAGCCGCAGAGCGGAAAACCGCCCCCACATTGGTGGGATTTACCACATCCTCCAGCACTGCGATCCGGCAGGCGCCGGCACAGACTTCCTCCACCTTCGGCAGGGGCCGGCGGCGCATGGCACACAGCGCCCCTCTGGTCAGAGAAAAGCCAGTCAGCCTGGTCAGTACATCAAACTCTGCAGTATAAACAGGAACCCCCTCACACCTGCTGAGAATCCCCCTTGCCTCCCCTGTAATATGCTTTTTCTCCAGCAGAAAAGAGACCGGGACATACCCTGCGTCCAAAGCCCGCTCAATCACCTTGGGACTCTCCGCAATAAAAAGCCCCTTCCCTGGTTCGTGGTGATTGTACAGCTGCCGCTCCGTAAGGCGGGCATAGACATCCAGCTCAGGAGCTTCAAAATCACGGATGTCAATAATATCTGGCTTAAAAACCGGCATACTGGCTCCTCCCCTTACTCCTTATTTACAGATACTTTCGACAGCATTTTTTCGTACATAACCCCCATAACCACCAATATTGCCAGCAGATAAACCGGGAACAGGGAAACGCTGATATGGTTTGCAAGAAATCCGAAAATAGGCGGCATGATGCAAGTCCCCACATAGGCAGATGCCATCTGCACGCCTATCATAGCCTGCGACTTATCCACCCCAAAATGTTCCGGTGTGGAATGTATGATGGAAGGGTAAACCGGGGCGCAGCCCAGCCCGATTAAAATAAAGCCAATCAATGTAATGCCGCTGCCAAACGGTAAAAATAAAAGCACAATGCCAGACAGCATAAATCCCTGCCCAAGCCGTATCATCTGCGTATCATTCAGTTTCATTGTCAAAAATCCGCTGAAGGCCCTGCCTGCCGTAATCCCGATAAAAAACAGGCCGGCAAATCCGGCGGCAGTTTCTTCCGGCATCCCCCTGCGCAGCACAAGATAACTGCTTGCCCATAAGCCAGTTGTCTGTTCAATGGCACAATAACAGAAAAATGTAATCATAACTTCCTTTGCCCCCGGAATTTTAATAATCTGGCGCAAAGAGAGCGGCCTTGCTTTCCCTGACCCGTCCGTCTGCCCTGTATCATCTGTCTCCTGTCTTTTCCACAGTGGAAGGCTGAAAATCAAGACAGCGGTCAATCCAATCTGAAGAATGGAAATATAACGATACCCCATATTCCACCCCTGCCCGCCAGTGAGCGCATACCCCATAATATACGGGCCAAGGGAAGCTCCAACGCCCCACATGCAGTGAAGCCAGCTCATATGCCTGCTTGCATAGTGAAGGGCAACATAATTATTCAAAGAAGCGTCCACACTCCCCGCCCCAAGCCCATAAGGGACTGCCCACAGACACAACGCGCCATAAGAATGGCTGATGGAAAAACCATACAACGCGGCGGCAGTCATTAACACACTGGCAGCCGTAACCTTCCCCGTACCGAATCTCTTCGTCAATCTGTCGCTCTGCAGACTGGACACAATGGTCCCCACAGCAATAATCATAGAAATCCCGCCCGCATAGGAAACAGGCACAGAAAACTCCTGATACATTGCCGGCCACGCTGAACCCAGCAGGGAATCCGGAAGTCCCAGACTGATAAAGGCCAGATAAATAATAATCAGCAGCAACTGAAACATCTTATCATCCTCCTGTGTTTTCTATATCAAAAGAATACCGTTAAAAGGCAGTTGATGCAATACATTTTCGGACGTATAATATAAAAAAACCGCCAAAGAGACAAAAAAGGGGGAAATATGGCATTACAAGAATGCGGATTAAATTTAAACAGGGTATCAAAGGAACTTCTGCCACATGGAACCCTTGAATTCCCCTGTGCCGGATACTCCTCCTTCCACACAGACAGGCAGGAAGACACTATCCCGTGGCACTGGCATGAAGAAATTGAAATTGTGTATATGGCAGAGGGACAAATGGAAATAAAAATACCGTCAAAATCTTTTCTTCTGAAAAAAGGGGACTGCGTAGTCATCAATTCAAATGTGCTTCATTACGGCGCGGCTGTTGTGGAGTGTGAACTGCATTCTCTTGTGTTTAGTCCGGCGCTTATTACAGGAAATGAGGATTTTGTATTTGCCAAAAAATATATGCATCC
>CANSYV010000091.1 GCA_947651335.1 uncultured Lachnospiraceae bacterium | reverse complement strand
ACTTTTATGCTCAAAAGGAATACAATAGGAATTGAATGAAGGAGGCGCATCAATGGCTTATTATGATTTTCCCGCCTCGGATACCTCATCCATTGCCGTGGCTTTTGAAACTTATCCCGCCCTGACACATATCGAGAACCACATGCATCGGTTTTATGAATTCGCGCTGGTTACGCGGGGGACCTGCACCCACAATTTCCGGGGCGTAGAAGCTCCTCTGATTGTGGGGGATGTGTTTATCATTCCACCCCACGAGGCCCATGGCTACACGGTCCGCCCCAACACCAGCATTGCCAACTGCTATTTTTTCCCGGAACGGCTGGGGCAGCTCACAGAATATGTCCACGGAGAAACATTCCAGGAACCGGCGGTTCCAGCCGGCCTCAGCGATGTGAGACAGCAATGGGACAGTCTCTTGGAGACCATTTCCCTGCGCGGCGGTTCCAAAAAAGCGCAAAATCCTTCTGTGGTTACCGATAATCTTTCCAAACAGGGGGTTCTGCATCTGGACCCGGCCGCCGCCATGGATGTGGAAGCTCTGCTCATGCGCATCCATGAGGAACATGTTAATTTTCAATATGAATCTGAGTACATGAAGTCCGCCGCTTTACAGATGATACTGGTGATTTTCAAGCGCACCCGCTTTTGCATGCCTCAAAAACCACCTGAACCTTTTGCCCAGAAAAAACAGTTAATTTTGAACTCCCTGATTTTTCTGGAGGACAATTATGCGTCTCCTCTGACGGTAAAGGACATTGCAGACGCGTCCGCCCTGTCAGAGAGTTATTTCCGCAATGTCTTCAAAGAAGCCACCGGGTTATCTCCGCTGGACTATTTAAACTGGATGCGCGTGGTAAAGGCTCTGGAATATCTTCAATCCGGGGAAATCTCGGTGGCGGACACAGCAGCCAGAGTAGGCATTCTGGATGCCAATTATTTTTCACGGCTGTTCAAAAAGTTGATGGGACAGCCGCCAAACTTCTTTAAGAAATCTGCCATATCAAACAAACAGGAGGGCTGACAAATGGTCAAAGTAGATTTAATCACCGGTTTCCTGGGAGCGGGCAAGACCACTTTTATCCGCAGATACGCGGATTACTTTATGAGAAAGGGACAGAGAATCAATATTATTGAAAATGAGTTCGGCGGCGTCAATGTGGACGCGGTTATGCTGAAAGATGAGGACTGCGACATCAGCCAGATTGCAGGAGGCTGTATGTGCTGCACCGCCAAGATTGCTTTTCAGAATATGCTGCTGGATGCCGCTGCCAGCGGATATGACCGTATTCTGGTGGAACCTTCGGGTATTTATGATGTGGACGAATTTTTTGAGACCATGCTGACGGAGCCAGTGAAGGACTGTTGTGAAATCGGGAGCATACTCACCATCGCGGATGCCCGGTTTGACGAAAAGCTGTCGTCTGAGGCTCAGTACATTATGTTTTCCCAGCTTTTATGTACAGGAATGGTGATCATGAGTAAGACACGCAGTACTGACGCTGCACTCCAGGATGAAACCATCTCCAAGTGGAATCAGATGATCCGGGAACACGGCAGCTCCCGTGTCTTCGGCGGTGATGTATGCCGGAAAGACTGGGAGGAGTTTACAGATGGGGATTTTGAGGCGTTCGCCTCCTGCGGCTGCCAGATACTGGAGCATGAACGGGAGTTCATGCAGCACGGTCGTGTCTTCACCGCCCGGGTGATGGCCAATCTGTGTGAAAATGCCAAAGATCTGGAAGTCCGGCTGCGCAGCCTGTTGTCTGACCCCAAATACGGCACCGTTCTGCGTGTGAAAGGGCATATTGCCGATACTGCCGGGAACTGGTATGAGATCAACTGTTCCCTGGATGGTTTTTACATAAAGCCTGTCTCCATGAAAAAGGGATTGTTCCTGGTAATCGGACAGGATTTGAATGAAAAGGCAGTGATGGAGGCTTTCATTCCCAGGCAGAAAAAATAGCAAAAAAATTACAGGGAACTGCGCCAGACTGCAATTGGCTGTAGTTCCCTGCAGGGATTGTCCTATGAAAATCCCAGATCAATGCACCACTGACAGATCCGGCATCAGATCCATCCGGATAAAATACCCCTGGTCATGGCGGCAGACTGGGCACACTTTGGGCGCTTCGTTACCCTGATATACATGTCCGCATTTCAGGCACATCCAGGCTGATTCCACATCGGATACGAATAATTTCTTATCTTCCAGAAGCTGTGCCAGACGGCCAAACCGGTCGCCGTGGATTTTCTCGATTTTGGCGATTCTCTGGAAAGAGTCTGCAACTGAGGCAAATCCCTCGGTGGCAGCCACTTCTCCAAAATGACTGTATATGTCATCGTGTTCTTCATATTCGTTGTGCTGGGCAGCTCGCAGCAGCTTATCCACATCTTTGTAGTTATCCACCGGATACCCCGCATCGATGACAATTGTGTTTCCATTCAGCTCCTGAAGATGGTCATAAAATATTTTGGCATGCTGCTGTTCCTGGGCTGCGGTAAAACGAAATACCTGTTCGATTACCTGCAGATGTTCTTTTTTGGAAAAATCCGCACTGAATACATACCTGTTTCTCGCCTGGCTTTCCCCGGCAAACGCCCGC
This sequence comes from uncultured Lachnospiraceae bacterium, assembly GCA_947651335.1. Lineage (GTDB taxonomy): Bacteria > Bacillota > Clostridia > Lachnospirales > Lachnospiraceae > MGBC164599. Next base: position 3,595 of record CANSYV010000091.1, on the reverse strand, counting down.
ATAAGATTTACCCTTGTTTCACTGTCACAGAATTTAATTGACATACTGACCTCCTGGTATGATTAACTGCTTTGTCTCTTACAGTATGTCCGTTTTTTTCCATAATATGATGAAAATATATTGTAATTATCCCTGTACCGCTTCCCGCGGCATTTGTCTGAATTCCCGCCGAACCATATAGACCGCCAGAATTCCCGCCGCCGCATCTGCTGCGGGCCCTGCATAAATCACCCCATCAATTCCCATAAACATGGGAAATATTACCACCAGAGGAATTAAAAAAATCAGCTGTCTGGTCATGGACAGCAGAATACCCCTTGTGGATTTTCCGATGGATGTAAAAAAGTTCGCAGTCAGGGGCTGTATACCGTTTAAAAAGGTAAAAAACATAAAAATTCTGAAATATTGTATGGAGAATTGATAATACAATTCCTCTCCAGACCCAAATAAACTGGTAATCTGCCGGGGAAAAATCTGAAATCCCAGAAACGACACAATTGCTACAGCCGTGGCCGCCGCTCCGGCATAGCGGTAAGTGGTCCGCACTCTCTGGTATTGTTCTGCACCGTAGTTAAAACCAAAAATAGGCTGTGCACCCTGGGCGATACCAATCACAATGGCCATAAACACCATATTCACCTTCGCCACGATTCCCACCACGGCAAGGGGTATATCACTGCCATACACAGAAGCTGCCCCATAACTGCGCAGTATATTGTTCATGACGATCTGTGTAGCCATCATGGCCAGCTGGTTAAAACAGGCCGCTGCTCCCAGGGCGGCAATGGATGCCAGGTGTCTTCCCTGGGGAATGAAATCTTTTATGCCAAGCTTCACAGTTTTAAACCTGGGCCAGTAACAAAATACCATAACAGCTGACAAAATCTGTCCAATGACCGTGGCCCATGCAGCCCCGGCAATGCCCATATGGAACTGGAAGATAAACAGCGGGTCCAGAATGGTATTCACCAGCGCGCCGCTGACCATGGAGATCATGGAATAGGTGGGGCTTCCGTCTGCACGCACCATATGGTTGGAACCGATGGTGAGAATATAAAACGGCATTCCAAAAGAAGTAATCCCCACATAAGTGACGGCATAATCCAGCACCTCCGGTGTAGCTCCAAAAGCCAGTATCATGGGTTTCAGAAACAGCCGCACAAGAATGCAGACTACAATTCCGGCAATCAGCTGGCTTCCAAAGGCTGTGCCCGCAATCTTCCTGGCCTTTTCCTCATTTCCCCGCCCCATCTCCAGATTAAAATTGGACGCGCCCCCGATTCCCAGAAGAAGTCCCAGGGAAGTTGCCAGTGTGGTCAGGGGAAATGCCACGTTGGTAGCCGCGTTGCCATACATGCCCACCCCCTGACCGATAAAGATCTGATCCACAATGTTGTAAAGTGCACTGACCAGCATGCTGATAATTGCAGGAATTGCAAATTTGGGCAGCAATCTGCCGATGGGCTGGGTTCCCAGCGGATTCTCCATGTGCGTTTTTTCTCCGGTTTCTTTTTTCATCACGTACCTCAAGAGCCTTCAAAACAGCTCTTTCTCCTTTCTCTCATATGACACAAATATTTAAAACGCCTAAGGCTGTCCTGAAAGCATCCGCTCTCAGAACAGCCTGATTATCTAAATTACTCTTCTTACATCTAAAATTGTCCGATAAGCCGCATTGTCACTTACCTTAATACCGCCCGCCGGATACGGGGCACTGTTGGACGCATGTACAATCTGTCCATTTCCCATATAAATAGCGATATGGCTTCCATAACAGATCAAATCTCCCGGCTGTGCCTGAGAATAAGGAACACTGTAGCCGTTGGCCTGCTGGGCCTCGGAGGTACGATTCAATGCTACTCCGAAATGGGCATATACACTCTGAACAAATCCGGAACAGTCAGCCCCATTTACCGGGTCTGTGCCGCCCCATACATAGGGGTTTCCCACAAACTGCAGGGCGTAATTGACCACATCCTGGCCTGCTCCGCCAGTGGATACAACTGGAGCTGTACTGCTTCCTGTACCGCTGGACCCGTCAATCACATTGCCGTATTCGTCCGTCTGCTGTGTGCCGGTATCCCCTGCATATCCAGTATCACCTGTATCTGTACCCAGACCTGCAGCTGTGTCGTCTGTGGGCACTTCTTCCTCATATTCGACCACATCCTCTACGGTCTCCTCACCGCCGAATCCTTCCAGATCCTCATCGCCGGCGTCATCGGCTGTATCTTCCTGTGCATTCTGGGCTGCCGCTGCACGCTGGGCCGCTTCTTCTGCTTCCTGTGCAAGTCTGGCTTCCTCAGCCTTTCTCGCTGCCTCTTCTGCTTCAGCCTGTCTCCTGGCTTCTTCCTCTGCTGCTTTTCTGGCCGCTTCTTCTGCTGCCAGACGCTCTGCTTCCAGACGGGCAATCTCCTCTGTCTGCTGCTGCAGCAGATATGCATATTCTTCAGCCTGGGACTGAGCTGTAGCGATCTGCGCCTCGTAATCCTCAGAAGCCGCCCGTTTTTCTGACAGCTGGGCTTCCAGGGATGCCTGCTGGGCTTCTTTTTCCTTTTCCATATCTACCAGCTCAGCTTTCTCAGCTTCCAGCTGTACTCCCAGCTTTTTCACATCTTTGACCGTATCCTCGAATTTTTTCAGGTTCTTGCGGTCATAATCATACATCTTCTGCGTATACTCTGCTTTATTTAACATGTCAGAAAGGTTCCTGGACTCCAGCAGCATCTGGAACCATGCAGAATCCCCGCCTTTTTCATACAGGTACTGGATTCGTTTCTTCATGGATGTATACTGCTTGTTCTTATCCTTCCTGGCTTTTTTCAGGTCTTTCTTTGTATCTTTGATGGCTTTCTCTTTCTTGTCAATATCCTGTTTCAGCACATTGACCGTGACCATCACATTTACAAGTTCCTGGTCCAGTTCATTAATCTCCGCGCTCAAAGCCTCCTTCTGGGCTTCCAGGCTGTCAATGGCTGCATAGGCTTCGTTCAGACTGTTGTTGGTGGCCTCCTGCTCAATACGCAGCTGGTCTTCTCTGGTGGCTCCCACACTGACTACCTGAGAAAAAGTAACAACAAGTGCTAACATATAACATATCAATCTTTTCTTCATGATATTTCACCCTTCGTTTCTTTCTATTCCCTTTCGTACGGTTTTATGACTATCAGTACCATACTCCCTTATTTAACTCTTGATAGATCATAACACAGTTCTTTTTGCAATTCAAGAGTAAAATGATAAAAACTCAATATTTTTGTAACACTTCTGTAATTTTTTATTTGGAAATCCGAAAAACTATTGGATTAAGAAGGAGATACCCGGTTCTCCCAGCTATCTCCTTTTTATCACCTGCCTATGTTTCTCATCGCCTCTATCTTTATTACGGGGTTACAGGATCAGAACCAGGGTCTGGATCCACCGGTTCCGGATCTGCCGTACCGCCGCTGAACAAATCTGCCAGAATCTGACCTGCTGTTTTGCTCTTGTACCCATCCGGGTCTGACAGGGTCTTCCTGTTCCCCCTGAGCATATTGCTGGCCCGGATATAAGAAGTTCCCACACTGCACCCCAGATTAAACTTCTGTACCAACGC
>CANSYV010000090.1 GCA_947651335.1 uncultured Lachnospiraceae bacterium | reverse complement strand
AAAAAATGTGGATATGGAGGCAGGGAGTATTCTTTTTGCCGACGCTATCCATATATATAAAAGCACAAAAAAACTATTGGCGGCAGCCGCATTGGATATATTACATCCCCAAAAATATCATCGTGGGAGAATGGATGACAATGTATTGAAATTTTTATCAAGCTGCAGAATTGGACAGACAGAGATAGGCAGTTATGTCATTTCAGTTGTATGCCCCTTTGTGAAGTTTGATGAAAATGATAACTGTAGACAATTAAGTGTATTTTCAGACGGGGAACAATGCGAAAAGTCCTTTACCCGGCAGGTGACAAACCGTATTATGGAAAACATCTCGTTCATCAAAAAGCAGATTGACAATGGAGAAGCGGACAGGCTGCTGATGCCGGGGGGAGACACGACTATCAGTGCCGATTTTTACGAAGCATTGGGAGGAATTAATCTTGATTCCAATGGAGCAGATGTAGAGTTTATCGCTGAATGGTCTCCGGTTGTTAGACATACCAGCTGTATCAAAAACAGGATATTGCTTACACATGACTATTATCAGCCAATTGAAACAGCCATTGAAAAATTAAAGGCTGAAATATAAATGATAGCGCCTGTATTTTTCTCCCGCAGCACCGCTCAAACACCAGTTACATATCCCGCCATGAACCTGATGTTTGAGCGGCGCTCTCGAAGAAACATCCTGTTTCCCGGTTTAATCTCTGCGGCCAGCAGGCACCCGTATGTACTGCGGCCTCCGGCATCTCTGTACATAAACAATGAGCAGGCACAACAGCATCCCGGTACAGGTAACGATTTTCCCGGCCTTTGCGCCAGGGGCATGATAAATAATTTTCACGTTTCGGTTTCCTTTCTCTATGGCAAATCCAAGAAATGCCGTATTGACTTTCTGTGCAGGTATTTTCTCGTTGTCCACATAAACTTCAAAGCTGGGTTCATAAGGAATGGAGGTGATAAAATATCCGGTCCGCGCCACCTGTATGTTTCCCTGGAGTATGTTTCCTCTCGTATGTTCCAGGTCTGCGTGAAACGGGGACTGGTACAGCCTTCGGCCGGGCTTATGGCCATCTTCCAGCACACGCCGGTCTCCCAGAAAGCACCGCACATCAGAGAGCTCATAGTTCCCTTTTCCCAATGTCATCAGAACATCCCGCGTTCCCTTTTCCAGCTCCGTCACATAAGTAAAGTCTGTGTTTCCGTTATAGTAAATATGACTGCGGGCGCTGAGACGGTTTCGGATGCCGCCGGCCCATATGGAGACATCTCTGCCGGGGCAGTTGTTTTTCACATGAAACTGCAGATAGAAGATGGTGCGGTCTTTACCTGCGGTTTCTCCCATACGCACAGACACCTGGGTATCCTGTCTGGCATGGATGCTCCAGGTTCCGTCCGGAGTCCGCGCGGTGGTGAGCTGGGCGGTGCGCACCTGGGGAAGATGAAGTTTTAACGGGGATGCACAGGCCAGTATCTGGTCTTTCCACGGTCCGGTTCTGTCTGGGCTGTCTTCGGTGACTGCGTACTTCATAAGGGCAATCTGATTATAGGGAAACTCCAGGCTGCGGTAATCCTTTTCGGAGATTATCTGGTCAGTGGCGTAGGCCATGGGAGCGGCGTTCGGGTTTTTATAAACTGTATAGGTTCCGTCGGTCCGCTCCGGCACATACCCGGTTCTTTTGGGCTGCAGGTCTTTTCCTATCAGGTATTTCACCCCCATGAATTTCTGATAAAGAGGATTGCTGGAAACCGCCTGCATCAGATTGTTGCGGAAAGGGGTTTCTGTGGGAAATCCCGCCTGGCCGAATTGGCGGTATCCGGCATGGTAGGCAGAGGAATAGACAGAGGAGATCCACTGTCTCATATCCCAGATGCGGTTTAAGTCGCAGGACCCTCCGCCTTTTTGGCTCTGCTGCTCCAGCCTGCACAGTTCCGGTTCGGCGTCCAGGGTCTGGGAGATTAGATTTCCCACCTGCCGGTCTGTGATTTCCGCGTAAGAGTTTTCCTTTAGCAGCTGTCCAAAGGAGCCTGCATAACTATTGCAGAGTAAGAGAAACAGTACTGGCGGGAGCAGGAGAAGGTGGACCCTGCCGGATTTTCCAGACAGCAGGAAACACAGAAGCATCACCACCCCGTCCGCCAGAAGCAGCCGCCATTCCAGTTCACTGCCGGAGAATCCGTCTCCCCAATAGCGGCAGTAACACAAAATCCCAATGGTGCCTATGTATGCCCCGGCGCACAGCCAGAAGGGGAGTCTTTTGTTTTTCAGTTTTTCCAGATAGACAGCCGTCAGATAGCAGAGCAGGGGGAGAAAGGGAATCAGCGCCTTACCGCGCACATACAGTCCCCCGTTGAGTAGCCATACAAAAAAGGGGATGGTAAATATTCCCATACAGCAGCAGGTCAGGAGCCGCTCTCTCCATTTTCCACAGAGAATTGCGGTAATGCACACAGTGAGTACAAGCGTGGTCAGACCGATTCCATAACTGCTGTAAACAAAGCTTTCTGTCTGGAGATGGGGCAGGAAAAGGGAAGCCATATGGGTGCTTCCCGTGTTTCCCCGCTTTCCCAGGATGGCAGATGCCGTGGGGAGAAGGAGAAGACCGCTCATGAAAACCGCAGTGACAAAGGGGATGCACAGGCCAAAAGCATCTTTTAAGAATCTGCCGGGGCAGAAACGTGTCTCTTCAAAAGCCGCGTATCTGGAAACTCCATACAGGCCCAGTACCAGAATGCCTCCCACGCTGTAATAGAAGCTGGTCATGATCATCAGGAACACACTGATTATCAGCAGTCCGGACTTTTTCTGCTGAAAATGCTTGTCCACCCCCAGAAAACCTGCACACAAAAAGGGCATATAATTCACAAACATGATCTGATGGCAGGAGTGATAGACCATAGGCCCTGCCAGTACAAACATGGCCGGCACCAGGAGCCGGATTTCTCTCGCGAATCCCTGCCTGGACAGCCAGTAGTAGTAAATCCATACAGACGCCATGAGCCCGGCAGCGCTGGCGGCCATGAGATAATCCTCCATTTTTATGAAAGGAAACAGGTAAGAGACCAGGATAATGGGATTGTATAATCCATAATAGGAAAAGTTGAAAATATTCTGGCCGCCGCCCAGATTCGGCGCAAATTCCGGGAACAGATCTCCCGTTTGATAAAATTGCTGCCGGAAATATTCAGGCAGGACACTGTGCTGGCTGATCCAATCTACTTTAGCACCGAATACGCCGTATCTTCCGGCAAAAAGCCAGCAGGCACATAATGTGAGCACACCCAGGAAGATGTACGGCGGCAGGCCTGGCAGTTTGTGTTTCAATTTGCCATACCTCCTATGATTTTTTGTCCATTATATACCTGATATTTTAAGTGTTTCTAAAGGCGTTTCTTAAAGTTTCTTAATTGCGGCAGGGGACAGTTCCTTACAAAAATAATTTTATGAACTGGCGCAGCAGAGCTTTTTTGGGACTGGTTTTTTTATGAATGATATAAATCCGGCGTTTTGGAATGTCTGTAATGGGAATTGTCCGCATGTTTTCAAAGGAGCCGATAAGGGAAAGCCAGTGTTCCGGGAACAGGGAGATTCCCAGCCCCTCATGTGCCAGCTGAAGGTGTGTCTGTGGGTCGCTGGAACAAAAAGCGATATGGGGGACAGCCCCTTTTCTTTGGAAATCAGACAGTAAACAGGAATATCCTTTGTTCTTTTCATCTGATGTGATGAGAGGTTCCTCCAGAATATCAGAAAGATACAGTCGTTCTTTCTCAGCCAGCGGATGACTGCTGGGGAGGAGCGCGTAAATAGATTCCTCAGCCAGCAGATGGGACTGTATGCTTTTTGAGAGAAAAGGCCCCATACTGAAAGCAATATCCAGATTTCCGTCTGCTATCTTTCTTTCGCAGTCGTAATCAGTTTCATTCAATATCTGGATTGAGAGTTCCTGATGTTTTTGTCTGAAATTCCAGATGGCAGTTTCTAAATGTAACGCGCCGAACACACTGGCGGCAAGCCCGATCTTAAAAGGTATGTTTTCTTTTTTCGCACTTTCAAGAAGTTTTAACGTTTTTGCCCATTCCTCAGTCAGATGGACGGCCTGGGTGTACAGGAGCTGGCCGGAGGCAGTGGGCTGAAGCGGGCTTTGATTTCTCAGAAACAAAAGTATGCCCAGCTCATTTTCCAGGTTTTTTATGGATTTTGACAACCCTTGTTGTGAGATGTTTAATTTCCTGGCAGCTGAGGTAAAAGATTTATTTTCGTATATAGCGATGAAGTATTCCAGTTGTCGTATGTTCAAGACTTTTTCCTCCCGAGAGTGTGTTTTAAAAATCATTCACCGGTGTCCGCATACCCCGCTTTGCGGCAGATTTGCCTTCGTTTCAGCGCAGATCACTTATATCGTACTACAACTTTTAGTTGTTAGTTTACAAATTTTTTCTGTTTTACGGGAAAATTTATGGAAGATATAATAGTGATCATAATAAAAGGGCGAAGGAGTGGATAAATATGCCAGATGTAACATTTCGGTTTGAGGATGGAAATGCTGTTATCGTTTCCGCGGCAAAGGGCAGCAATCTACTGGAAACGGCGAGAAATGCCAATGTGGTGATTGACGCGCCGTGTTCGGGAAATGGAGCCTGTGGAAAATGCCGGGTAAAGATAAAAAATGGAAGCCTGAGGCAGGAGAAGACGCTTCACATCTCTGAGGACGAAGAGCAGCAGGGATGGCGCCTTGCATGTATCAGTACGGTTGAGGAAAATGTGGAGGTGGAAGTTCCGGATGTGGCTTCAGCCTTTAAAAAGAGAATGAAGATTGCTGATTTGGAGTCTGCGCAGGAGACGGCAATTTTTGAGTCAGCGAGAGCCGGCGTTGAGGAGGCAGGCATTGCCATGGAAAATCCCATGGAACTGCTGAAGGTATCCATGTGTGCTCCCAGTCTGGACGATACCATGCCGGATAACGAGCGTTTATTGCGGGCAGTCAAGCGGGAGACAGGGGTAAAACGGGTAAGAATGCCATATACGGTTCTCAAAAAGCTGCCGTTTGTTTTGAGAAACAGTGGATTTTGTGTGCAGTGTGTGGTACATAGAACCAGGGAGGATATTTTTCTCTATGATATTTTTCCGGCAGAGGAAAAGGTGACTGTGGGGGGACTGGCGGTGGATATTGGCACCACGTCTGTGGCGGCGCTGGTGATTGATATGCTCACCGGGAAAATTCTTGCAAAGGCATCCACCGGAAATGCCCAGATTCGATATGGCGCGGATGTGATTAACCGGATTATTGAGTCAGTGAAAGAGGGCGGACAGAAACGTCTGCAGGATGCCATTATTAAGGAGACGCTGAACCCTCTGATTCAGGAAATGTGCCGCAATGCGGGGATGAAGCCGGAGCATATTTACCGCATGTGCGTGGCGGCGAATACCACGATGAACCATTTGTTTGCGGGGATTTATGCTGATTTTCTCCGGCAGGAGCCATATATACCGGCATTTTTTAAGACGAATTCTCTGTTCGCGTCGGACCTGGGAATACAGATTCATCCAGATGCCCATATCATTGCGGCTCCTAATGTGGGAAGTTATGTAGGAGGCGATATCACGGCAGGGGCATTGGTCAGCCTGTTGTGGAATCAGCCGGAGTTTTCGTTGTTCATAGATTTGGGGACCAACGGGGAGCTGGTATTCGGAAACAGTGAATTTATGATGTGCTGCGCCTGTTCAGCCGGACCTGCTTTTGAAGGAGGGGACATAAGCTGCGGTATGAGGGCGTCGGACGGGGCCATAGAAGCCTGCCGGATTGATGAGGTTACCATGGAGCCTGTTTTCAAAATCGTCGGCGGAGAAGGACAAAAGCCAGTGGGAATCTGTGGTTCTGGCATTATTGATATTATCAGCGAACTGTTCCGCACAGGCATCATCAGCCCCAAAGGAAAATTCATGCGGGAAGGACCGCGTATCCGCTATGACGAATATGGAGTGGGAAGTTATGTCCTGGCATATAAAGAAGATGCCGCGGGAATTAAAGATATCGAGATAACAGAAGTGGATATTGATAATTTTATCCGCGCGAAAGGGGCTATTTTCTCTGCCATCAGGGAGATGCTGAAATCCATTGATTTTGATGTGTCCATGATTGAAAAGGTATATGTGGCTGGCGGAATTGGAAGCGGGATTAATATGAGAAACGCTGTCCGCATTGGAATGTTTCCGGATATCGA
>CANSYV010000089.1 GCA_947651335.1 uncultured Lachnospiraceae bacterium | reverse complement strand
GTGGCAAGAACCAGCTTGTCATAACGGAATGCATCTTCCACAGCTTCAGCCATATCGCATCTTGCCAGGTCATGGCACTCTACCTTCGGTGCGCCGGCTTCTTCCAGTTTCTTACACAGCAGCTCCACTGCTGCTTTTGTATGTCCATATACAGATGTATAGCATACGCATACACCTTCACTCTCCGGTCTGTAGCTTGACCAGATATCATACAGATTCAGATAATATCCCAGATTCTCCTTCAGAATGGGACCGTGCAGCGGGCAGATCATGGCAATGTCAAGACCAGCAGCTTTTTTCAGCACATTCTGCACCTGCTTGCCGTATTTGCCAACAATACCGATGTAATATCTTCTGGCCTCACACGCCCAATCCTGTTCCACATCGAGAGCTCCGAATTTACCAAAACCGTCAGCCGCAAACAGAATCTTCTCACTGGATTCATAAGTCATCATAACTTCCGGCCAGTGTACCATGGGTGCAGCCACAAAGTTCAAAGTATGGCTTCCCAAGGAAAGGGTATCGCCTTCCTTGATCTCCTTCGTGTGCTCCATCTTCATCTCCGGGAAGAACTGTCCCATCATCACAAATGCCTTGGGGCTGCTCACAACTGTGGCAGAAGGATATTTGTTCACAAATGCCTCAATAGATCCTGCATGGTCTGGCTCCATATGCTGTACCACCAGATAATCCGGCATTGCTCCGTCCAGAACTTTATCAATATTGTCAAGCCATTCCTGTGTCTTTGTCTGGTCAATGGTGTCCATAACCGCAATGGAATCATCCATAATCACATAAGAATTGTACGCCATGCCGTCCGGCACCACATATTGGCCTTCAAACAGGTCCACATCATGGTCATTGGCACCCACATAATAAACTGAATCTGTTACATGATTCTCCATAATCTAACGCCTCCTTATTATTAAACTGCTGGCTGCTGCCAAAGGCTTCTCAAAAAGCCGCCTCCTCAAATATTACTTCTTCATTATAACTTCATCCTCTGGAACAATCAACTGCTTTTTGCACTTTTCTGTACTTTTTTACTCCATTTTCCAAAATAGCGCTTTCATCCATTGATTCGTTTCAAGAATACCTCCCCATATTTCTCCAGCTTAAATTCTCCCACCCCGGACACCTGCAGCATCTCTTCTTGATTCTGCGGTTTTTTCACACACATATCCACAAGCGTCCGGTCGGAAAAAATCAGATAAGGAGGTACATTTTCTTCCCGTGCAATCTCCCGGCGCAGCCCCCGCAGATTCTCAAACAATTCACTGTCCTTTTCTGACAGCGCCACAGCCGCTGGCTTTTTCTTCCTGTCTGAAAGAGCCTGCCCGCCTGTCTGTTTTCCGTTCTCCTCCTGTTCCTTCACCAGTTTCATGGTCAGAGATACATCTTTGGTAAGTTCCCGCGCCCGGCTGCCAGGTATCAGCACCGGATACTCTCCGTCACTGACACTGAGATATTCCTGCAGGGACATTTCCTGGATGATCTGGCGCAGCCTGACAGCGGACAGATGGGACAGTTTTCCGTATTCCGGATTCTGGTCCAGCCCCCTGTTCAAAATCTTCTGGCCCCTGCTCCCCCGGAGAATATCTATGATTACCGTTATGCCATAGGACATCCGGTTCGCCTGTATGCAGGCGAGAATACACTGGGCCTCCTGGGAAATATCTACCTCCTCATACTGAGTCAGACAGTTCCTGCAGTTTCCACAGTATCCGGAACGCTTTTCCCCAAAATAATTCATAATGTATTCCCGCAGGCAGGTGCTGGTAAAACAATAAAACGTCATCTGGCGCAGACGCTCCCGGTCCCTCTCCTGGACAAGTTTCCTGGTCATATCGTCCAGTTCCTGATTGTCTTCATTGTTGTCAATAAAATAACGGTTCGTCCTCACATCCATAGGGCCATAATAAAGAATACACTCTGCCGGCTCAGAATCACGGCCCCCGCGTCCCGCCTCCTGATAATAGCTTTCCATGTTTTTCGGCATATTATAATGAATCACAAACCGCACATCCGACTTGTCAATTCCCATGCCAAAGGCGTTGGTGGCCACCATAATCTGTTTCCTGTCATACAGAAAATCCTCCTGATTCTTCCGGCGTTCTTCATCGGACAATCCTGCATGGTATCTGGTTACGGAGAATCCTTCCTCACGCAGCAGGTAACACAGTTCCTCCACCTTTTTGCGGGTGAGGCAGTAGATAATCCCACTGCTTTTCGGCATCTGGGATTCTTTCTTATGTAAATAGGCAAGCACCGCCTGATCCCTGTCATCTGGCTTTTCCACAGAAAAAAATAAGTTTTCTCTGTCGAACCCAGTGGCCACAATCTTCGGGTCACGAAGCTGCAGAATATCCAGGATATCGTCCCTCACATCCGCAGTGGCTGTGGCTGTATAAGCGCCGATCACCGGCCGGTACGGCAGTTTTTTCAGAAATTCCAGGATTTTCAGATAACTGGGGCGGAAATCCTGGCCCCACTGAGAGACACAATGGGCCTCGTCCACCGCCAGCATGGAAATCCTGACCTGAGAATCCAGCGCAAAAGAAAGAAATGCCTGTGTTTCCAGCCGCTCCGGAGCCACATAGATAATCTTGTAGCGCCCCTGTCTGGCCAGCCCCAGCGCCTTCTGATACTGCCCCGCCGTCAAGGAACTGTTTAAAAAGGCCGCATGAACCCCTGCCTGGTTCAATGCCCTCACCTGGTCTTTCATCAGGGAAATAAGAGGTGAAACCACCAGCGTAATCCCCTCCATCATAAGAGCCGGAATCTGAAAACACATGGATTTTCCAGCCCCGGTGGGCATAATCCCCAGGACATCCCTGCCGCTCTTTACTGCCTGGATAAGCTCCTGCTGCCCCTCCCGAAACTGCTCATATCCAAAATACTGCTTTAACACCTCATGCGCTCGATCCATGATACCTCCTTTTGCATGTCCACTTATTGACACCCTGAAAAAATTCTTTTATACTAGATTCAACACGCTTTAGCGCGCCGCCAATACATGACTCAGGAGCAGCCAATATGAAGAATACTTCCTCTAATACACAACACACTGCAAGTTCCAACACACCCAATGTGCCAAATCTGCCAAACGAAGCTGCCGGCTCCACATCACTTCCCAACCAGCCAAATACACCGAATCAGGGGAATGAACAGAATCCTTCCCTGGGAAAACCAAATTCCCCCAACACGCCCAATGAGCCTAATGCCGCCAATATGCCCAACACCCTCAAGGAGCCGTCCCTGGCAGAGCCCAATACGCCCAATGAACCCAACCTGCCCAACCGCCCCAACAGGGCAAATCCCCCCAATACGCCCAATGAAAATCTGACCCAGCAAAATACCATGGCCAGTGCCAATCAGCCTAATAAGCCCAATGAACCCAATACAGCCAACCAGCCCAATGAGCCCAATGTCTCTCAAAACAGCAGCGGGGAGGACGAAGATATCCGCCTGCAGGAATGGGAGGGAAGCCCTCATGCCTCCCAGGCTGCAGAAACTCTTCAGCCCAATCCTGCTTCTTCTGCTGCCACTGAAGGAAATTCGTCTTCCTTATCTATGGGGACTATTATTCTGGCCGTATTACTGGCCACAATCTCCGGACTGGTAATCTGGAACCGGATCAGGAAAAAAAAGAAACCTACTTCAGATTGAGACGGGTGCGGAATTTCTCCCAGAGAACAGTAAGAAAATATTCATATGCCCGGTCATACACCAAAAACAGAACCTGCCCTGCTGCTGCGGCGGCCAGCAGCCAGGTTCCTGTGATGCCCTCAGCAAAAATCAGCCGGGGAAAAGCAGTCAAAGCGGGCAGATAAAGCAGATTAAAAATCGCAAATTTCCCCAGCCACAGCCAAAAACGCCGCCCCCCTTTTGCCCGGGCTACAGCCCGGAACAGCCATTCGGAACACACCACATAAAACCCCATAGCCGCAAACGTGATGCAGTACAGCTTATTTGGCGCCAGAAGAAACCCAAGAACCGCGGCTGCCACATAAGAAGCCGCTCCCGCGGCAAGACCGCTTTCCCGGATCACAATGCCTGGGAAAAAGGAAGCGGCCGCCAGCAGAAACAAAGTATTAAATTCCAATACCCCGCTTAGCACAATACATAAAACAGCCAAAGCCACGGCCATACCGCCAATGGCTGTTTTTCTGCTATCTACATGCATGAACAAAGATCTCCTCCCGTACACTCACAGCAGGTATCTGCAATCCACAGATCACAGCAGCAGTTTCCTGTGGTGGGCAGACCGCCGCCTCTGCTGTTTGTCATATTTCCAAAGCCTCTGTTCTGGTAACGCCGGGTATTCCACTGAAGCTGATTGAGCAGACTCCGGTACTCCATATTATTGGGTTCCATATTAACGGCAGTCTGCGCGTCATTCAATGCCTGCACGTTATTCCCCAGTCCATAATGTGCGGCGGCACTGCAATAATACCATTTCGCAGTCCTGGCGGGCTGACGGGATAATACCCGGAGTGCTTCCTGGTAACGCCTGTTATTGATAAAATTAACCGCAGCCTGCAGTTCCACCTCCTGCTGGCTGGAACCTGTAGAATGATTTCCATATTCATAAGTACCAGAACCGCCTTCCCGCTCCCTCATAATCTGGTCATATGCCTCCTGGACTTCTTTAAATTTCTCCTCTGCCAGGCCAGCCAGCGGGTTATCCGCATAGGAATCCGGATGATACTTCCTGCTCAGATCCCGGTATGCCCTTTTCACTTGGTCATTGGAAGCGCTGGGAGAAACCCCCAGCACCTCATATGGATTCGTTACCATGATTTTCCTCCTTTTGTACACTGTCTTTCTTAATCAATTTCCGGTATTTTCCCCATACCCCTGAATACAAGATATTGCGTAAAATATCTGCTTCCCACAGACAGGGAAGCTGTTCAAAAGCATTACAGCACTCTGAAATCATCATTTCCAGCATCTGCCCGCATAATTCATCGAATTTCTCCGGCTGTTTTTTGCTGCTCTCCCACAGTTTTCTCAGCGGATTATACAGTCCTTTCTTCCTGTCCTCTGAAAAATCCTCAAAAGCATCCAGAATATAAATATATTTTCCCAGGAAAAACCCCATCCGGCGCATTTTTTCCTCCCATTGATCCTGCCTGAAAACAAAAAGTTCTTCCATCAAATGCCCAAAGCATCCGGCAGCGGCATCAATATCCTGGCATTGCTGCTCTTCCAGTCTTTGTAAGGCTTTCAGCTGGCGTTTAAAAGCAGCTGCCTGACGGGGATATTTTTTCGCTGCCTGCTCCGCTTTTTTATGGAACAGGTGGACTCCCGCCAGCCCCGCAAGGCTTTTCTCATCCTTCCAGTCGTCTGCAAAGTGATAATATGTCAACAGAAAATTCATATCCGCCCCATAATCAGTCATAGGGTTATGCAGAACCGGTATTTTCTTTATGGGATGGACCACACAGCGGCGGGGTCTCATACTGGTCTTTTCTTCATATAGTGAACTAAGCAGAATCACCACAAAAGTCAAATCATAAGTCAGAGTCATCTGCCCCAAAAGCCCATATTGTCTCCTCAGCTGATGGCAGAGTCCGCAGTAATATCCCTTGTACTGATAGTAATCCCGGATTCTTAACTCAGGTTTGTCTATGGTTAAATATCCAATCACGCTTTTTGCTCCTTTACTGGATAATTAAGGTATATTCTATCACTATCTTTTAGTCTGGTAAATGTTTTTTTCAATTTTTTAACAGAACCCCAAATCTACACCTTCCGACTCATAAGATCAACTGCTATAATCAAGCCGATGATATTTACCGCCAGCCCCAAGAGGACAGATAAGGCGTTTACCATATCAGCCGGAAAAATGGTAACATTGGAGAAAATGACCATTGATGCAGACCAACAGATTTATTTCCAATTCCGGGACGGCAGCAAAACAAAATGGATTTCAGGGGATTCCGGACAGTTCCGGGACGTGATGAGCCGCTGCGCAGGAGGGTTCTATGGATATAAATATGGAGCCATCCGCCTTTTATTGAATTACAAGTCCAATGACAGGGGCCGGCTGACAGGTTATACTCATAAATGATAACAAAAAAACACTACATTGGAGGAAAATTCATGAAAATTCGAACAGACTTTGTGACAAATTCAAGCAGCAGCAGTTTCATTATCGCCCGAGACGAGGAGCTCTCCGATACACTCAAAGATGTGATCATCAATTTTGTTTTAGAGGAAATGCTGGGTAAGAAGCATGAAGAAAAAGCTGTTGGAT
>CANSYV010000088.1 GCA_947651335.1 uncultured Lachnospiraceae bacterium | reverse complement strand
AAAGAAGTTGTAGAATATGCTCATTCTAAAGGTGTGGTAGTAGAGGCTGAATTGGGACAGCTTGCAGGGATTGAGGATGATGTAAATGTATCCGCGGCAGATGCACAGTACACACAGCCTGACCAGGTAGAGGAATTTGTGGACAAGACAGGTGTGGATTCTCTGGCAATCGCCATCGGAACCAGCCATGGCGCTTTCAAATTCAAACCAGGACAGAAACCTCAGCTTCGTTTCGATATTCTGGAGGAAATTACAAAACGGATTCCAAACTTCCCCATCGTTCTCCACGGCGCGTCTTCCGTTTCTCAGGAATATGTGAAGATTATTCAGGAAAACGGCGGAAATCTGGCAGATGCCATCGGTATTCCGGAAGATATGCTCCGCCAGGCAGCACGCTCTGCAGTGTGCAAGATTAACATCGACTCTGACCTTCGTCTGGCTATGACAGCCGGAATCCGTGAGGTTCTCTGGAATAAACCGGAAGCATTCGACCCCAGGGAATACCTGAAAGTGGGCCGCGCTAACATTAAGACTCTGGTGGCCCATAAGATCAAAGAGGTTCTGGGCAGCGACGGAAAAGCTTAATTCAATGTAATTCAGTGTAAATTAAAAAGACAGATACCAAAGTAAAAAACTTTCCCGGTATCTGTCTTTTTTTGATTTTTCAGCAAGGCCCTTATTGATTAAAAAAACCGTAAATATTCCCGGACATACTGGCCATATAGTTTACCGCCAGTGTGCTGTCTGTGAGCCCGTCTGTCATGATGCAGATAATGTAAGGGTTTTTATCCCCGTATACAATGGCAGCGTCGTTTTCGATTCCCGGGAGTTCTCCCGTTTTGTTGGCAATGGTTACCCCATCGGGAATCTGGGCGGGAATTTTGCTTCTGCGCTGCTGGGCTTCCAGAAGGCTTAACATTTTATCTGAATAGTCAAATTCTTTTAGATACAGGGTCTCCAGGAAGGATGCGCAGTCCTCCACAGAAGTATAATTTTCACCTGTGGGGCTTTCTTCCAGCAGCATCCTGCCCATGCTGGTGCTGGAAAATCCGTGCTCGGAACAGTAGGTGGATACGGTCTGGCGCCCCGCGGCAGAGTCCCCATTGCCCAGGATAGTGACCAGCTGGTTAGCGGCATCGTTGTCGCTGACGGTAATCATGGCATTCATCAGATTGTCGATGGTCTCGCTTCCGTTGGCGCTGGCCAGGGTGTCGTACTGTTCGCATACGGCACCCATGATAAATAATTTAATCAGGCTGGCAGCTTTCATCTGGCTGTTTTCCCGCTGGGCAGTGATGCCTGAGGAGAGATTTTTGATATAAATGGACCATCGGCCTCCCGCGGCGGATCTGGCCTCTGTGAGCATACTGTCCAGCTGAGGCTCCAGCAGGGTCAGATCTGCCACTGCGTCCTTTTCTTCACTGGGGCTGAGTTCAGCGTCCGGGGCCTCCTCCTTCTTCGATGAGTCGTCTTCGCCGCTGGCATCCCCATCCTCTTCCTGGGAATCGGATAATTCGCCGCCCCCTGTGTATCCCGGCTCCTGCTTCGCCTGATTGGAAGACAAGGTCCGGATTTGCGTTTTCAGCTGGGAAGTCTCCTTTACTGCCTCTGTCAGCATGGTTTCCAGGGAACGGACATTTTTGTTCAGTGTATACCATTTTGCGGAAAACAGCAGGAAAAGGACTCCAAATAATACAGACAGCCCTGACATGGCTATGGCTGTGATCCTATAAATTTTTTCTTTTTCCATGGATAGATTCTCCTGATTTATTGTCCAAAATACGTGTCAATTCCGTTGGCAATTCCCTCTGCCATAGTCTGCTGGAAGCTGCTGTCTGCCATTGCCAGGTCATCGTGTTCGTTAGACATAAATCCCATTTCCAGGATGGTCACAGGAACCTGGCTCCAGTTGATGCCGGTCATGGTATCCGTGTACTGGACACCCCGGTTGTCGAAGCCGGTGGCGGCGCAATAGGAGTCCAGCAGGGTCTGGGAGAGCCGCTGGCTTTCTGTGTACAGGTGGGGTACATAGGGGTTGCTGGGTGACGGTGACATACTGAGAGCCCCCTGCACACTGCGGTCATCGGTCCCGTTGGCGTGGATGCGCACATAGATCTCAGCGCCGCTTTGGGCAGCCAGCAGAGCACGTTCTGCGTTGCTGATAGCAGTGTCGTTGTCAGAGCGGCACATGACCACTTCATAGCCCCGGTCTTCCAGAATCTGTTTCAGCTTCAGGGAGACATCCAGATTCAGCTGGTATTCCCCCAGACCGGAATATACACCGGAAGTACCGGATGTGGCCTTGGCTTTCATCTCTGCGGAATTGGGGCCATTGGGCTCTGTGGCGCTCATATCCACATGGGGTCCCTGGTGCCCGGGGTCGATGCCAATAATATGGCCTCCCGTGGCTGCGGCCTGTGGCTGCTGGTCCGTATTTTCATTGGCAGACAGGTTTTCCGGAACCTGCTGGCTGGACACAGCCGGGGATGGGGTGCTGGTATTCTCCGAGACTGTGGGTGACGGCGAAGGTGTAGGAGACGGCGTTGGTGTGGGGGAGGGAGTCTCCTTTTTCTTCCGCTCTGCCTTCTCCTTGTCTTTCTCTTTGTCGTCAGCCTGTTTCAGCTCCTTTTTTATCGTATCCAATTCTTCCGTCTGGGCCGCCAGTGTCTTCTGGCTGCCTTTCAGCTGTCTGTCCGCCTTGAACAGACGCACATAGGCAATGGTACAGCAGGTCAGGGCAAATATACTGCACACAACACACAGCGCGATTAAGAATATTGGCGGCCTCTGCTTCTTATACATCTGCTCCTCCTTAAAAAAATACAGTAACTGTGAAACGGTGTACCAGAGTCGTAACTCCGGAAAAGAATACAATCACGCATTCGCCATATGATAAATTTTCTCCATATCTTTCCGGTTCAGCTGCTTAAACATTCCAATGGTACGGGTATCCTCAAAACTGCATTTAAAAGCCAGCTCCTGAATCTGCTTGTCAGTGAGCACCAGCCCAAGTTCTCTTAAATTAGTGGGCATCTGGATGGAGCGGAAGAAATCCTCCATAGCTTCGATACCGGCCAGTGCCGTTTTGTCAAAGTCCATGCCGTCACAGGGAATGCCGAACACATTGGTGGCAAATTGGGCGAAGCGCTCCGGGTTGGCCTGGTAGACATATCTGGCCCAGCTTCCCCAGACAGCTGCCAGTCCGGCCCCATGTGCCACATCGAACATACCGCCCAGTTCATGCTCCAGCTGGTGGCAGGCCCAGTCGCCGCCCCCTGTTCCGCAGCCCATGAGGCCATTGTGGGACAGGCTTCCCGCCCACATAATCTCTGCCCGGGCATTGTAATTGCCGGGTTCCTTCATTAAAATCCGGGCATTGTAAATCACTGTCTGAAGGAGAGCCTCGCTCATGCCGTCCACAATCTCCATGGTTTCCAGATTTACAAAATACCGCTCCATGGTGTGCATCAGAATATCCACACAGCCGCTTTCTGTCTGATACTGGGGCAGTGAATAGGTGAGGCGGGGGTTTAAAATGGCGAATTTGCAGCGGCTGATGTCATTTTTATATCCCCGTTTCAGCCAGCCATTTTCGTTGGTGATCACCGAGGAGTTGCTGGTCTCACTGCCTGCGGCGGCGATGGTGACAATGGACCCTAGAGGCAGACAGGCGCGGGCTGTCTTGGTCTTTGCGTACAGTTCCCACACGTCAAACTCCGGGTTGGCGGTTCCGTAGGCGATGGCTTTCGCTGAGTCGATCACACTTCCCCCGCCCACGGCCAGGATGAAGTCCACACCCTCTTTCCTGCACAGTTCAATACCTTCATAGACTTTGGAAAGGCGGGGATTGGGCACAACGCCTCCCAGAGATACATAATCAATGCCTTCCTGTTTCAGGGACTCGCATACCTGGTCCAGAAGGCCGGATTTTTTGGCGCTCTGGCTTCCGTAATGTACCAGGACTTTTTTACAATTCTGTTCCTTTACCAGCCTGCCGGCCTGCAGATGGGTATCTTTTCCGAACACCACTTTTGTAGGTGTGTATAATTCAAAACCTCTCATTTTAATATCCGTACTCCTTTATGATGTGCTTTTTCTCTTCAATACATCCTAATTAAAACAGATTTATTCACATTCGTCCAGATAAATTTCCATTAATTTTTATTTTTTAAGTAAAAAGCACCTGTTGACGGGAAAAGAAGTTACGTAGTATAATGAAAAAAGTTGTCGATAATCTATAGTTACTGAGTATGTTTGGAATTGATAATGGAGGAGAGGATATGTATTCCATTCATGACATCCGGGGCATAGATCCCGAGATCGCAAATTTGATACAGGCAGAATTAGACAGGCAGAACTCCCATATTGAGTTAATCGCCTCAGAAAACTGGGTAAGCAAAGCAGTGATGTCTGCTATGGGAAGCGCTTTGACCAATAAATATGCAGAAGGGTATCCAGGGAGACGTTTTTACGGAGGCTGTGGATGTGTGGATGAAGTAGAAACTCTTGCAATTGAGCGGGCCAAGGAATTGTTCGGGTGTACCTATGCCAATGTACAGCCCCATTCTGGGTCACAGGCCAATATGGCGGTTTATTTTTCCCTGCTGCGTCCCGGGGACACCATTTTGGGAATGGACCTGGCACATGGAGGACATCTGACCCACGGGAGTCCGGCCAATATGTCAGGAACTTATTATAAAGTATATTCTTATGGAACAGACGATAACGGTGTTCTGGACTATGAGCAGATGGAACAGCTTGCTCTGAAGCACCGCCCCAGGCTGATTGTGGCGGGAGCCAGTGCCTACGGGCGCATTATAGATTTTGCGAAGTTCCGCCAGGTGGCAGATTCCGTGGGGGCGTATCTCATGGTGGATATGGCTCATATCGGCGGGCTGGTTGCCGGCGGCGCACATCCCAGCCCCATTCCTTATGCCCATGTGGTTACCAGCACCACCCACAAGACTCTCAGGGGTCCCAGAGGCGGACTGATTCTCAGCAGTAAGGAATTTGCGGAAGAACACAATATCAATAAGGCGATTTTCCCAGGTATCCAGGGAGGACCGCTGATGCATGTGATTGCGGCGAAGGCGGTCTGCTTCCAGGAGGCTCTGCAGCCGGAGTTCAAGCAGTACAGCAAAAATATCGTTGACAATGCCGCTGCCCTGTGTCATGGCCTTCAGCAGCGTGGAATCCAGATAGTATCCGGAAAGACGGAGAATCACCTGATGCTGGTGAACCTGGTGGAAAAAGGAATCACCGGAAAAGAGATGGAAAAATTGCTGGATGAGGCCAATATTACCTGTAATAAGAACGAGATTCCCAATGATCCCCAGTCCCCATTCGTGACCAGCGGTGTCCGTCTGGGCACGCCGGCAGTGACCACCCGGGGAATGAATACCAAGGACATGGATCAAATCGCGGAGGCCATTGCCCTGATGATTGACAGCCCGGAGAATAAAGAGCGGGCCAAGGGCATTGTGGAAGAACTGACAAGGAAATACCCATTAGAGGGATAAGTGGTTTTCCATATACAGGTGAATATACGGCGGTGCCTGGGCAGGCACCGCCTAAAGTTTTTGTGCGGCAGACCGATATATTATTGTGAACAGGACCGCAGACCGAAAACGCGGCCAGGAGCGTGTCTGAAAAATGTTCTATAAGAGAGACAGGACAAAAGGAATATGAGAAAAGCGCAGAAAGAGCAGGTAAAAGGATTTGCAGAGCTTCTCAGCCAGGCCCACATCCAGATTCAGGAGGCTCTGGAAAAGGGGAATACTGCTGACGCCATGGAGCTGCTGGGCCAGTGCCAGGATGGAACCATGAAATTGGGGAATATTATTGAAGAAACCCAGGGTGAGAATTTTATAACCATTCCCATACTGGAGGAATATTGTGAACTGGTTTATCAATATTACAGTCATCTCCAGCAGGGAGTGGAGGAAAAGGGAGACTGGCTTCGTCTGGAGGAAACCTTAAAGCGAATAAGAAGCAGTATAGAAAATGATATCAGAGCGCGGATAGAAGCCGTCTTTCTTCCCTATAAAGCCGCCATGTGGGATTCTCTGGAAAGTGTCTGGAGGGCGGCAGACGCAGACCCGGACTGCGATGCCTATGTGATACCCATTCCATATTTTGATAAAAATCCGGATGGAACGGTGAAGGAGATGCATTATGAGGGAGATTTGTATCCGGATGATGTGCCAATCACAAAATATGATACGTTTGATTTCGGGCAGCACAGGCCGGATATGATATTTATCCAAAACCCTTATGATGACTGT
>CANSYV010000087.1 GCA_947651335.1 uncultured Lachnospiraceae bacterium | reverse complement strand
ATATGGGCTATACTTATAACCATGACCAGGGCACCAAGCAGATGCAGGAAAACCTGGGACTGTCAGACGACCAGATTATAAACAAATTCGACATACCGGAGGATGCAGAATGTGACACTGCCCTGCGGGAACTGATGGATGCTGGGTGCAACATCGTATTTGCCACAAGCTTCGGTTTTGAAGATTACATGGTGGAGGTGGCTAAAGAATATCCGGATGTACAATTCTGCCACTGTACCGGTTACCAGGCGGCAGAGACCGGCCTTGCTAATCTGCACAACTATTTTCCCACAGTGTGCCAGGCCCGCTATCTCACCGGAATCGCCGCCGGCCTGAAGACCGAGACTAATAAGCTGGGATTTGTGGCCGCGTTTCCCTATGCGGAAGTAATCAGCGGATTTACCAGTTTCTACTTAGGCGCAAAGAGCGTCAACCCGGATGTGACCATGGAGATCCAGTATACCAATTCCTGGAATGACCCGAAAAAAGAGGCTGAAGTAACCCAGGCCCTCATTGACAACGGATGTGATGTGGTTTCCCAGCATTCCGATTCCACCGCTCCCGCCACCACGGCGGAAAAGAACGGTGTATGGCAGGCAGGCTACAACACAGACACTATGCCTGCAGCGCCGAAAGCCTCCCTGGTTTCCGCATGTGTGGACTGGAGTATTTACCTGACGGAAGCTGTACAGGCTGTCATAGACGGGACAGACATCCCTGTTGACTGGTGTACAGGACTGTCCGAAGACGGCAAATCAGATTCGATCTACCTATCGCCGCTGAATACAGATATTGCGGCTGAGGGCACTCAGGAAGCCATCGACGAAGCCACGGAAAAGATGCGCTCTGGTGAACTGCATGTATTTGAAGGACCGCTGAAAGGAGTCAGCCCGGAGGGGGAAACATATGAAGCCAAAGAGGGGGAACATTTCCCCGAGCAGGAAGACCGATCAGCTCCCAGCTGGTGTTACATCGTAGAAGGATGTACGGTGGTAATGGAATAGACAAATCAAGGGGCAGGACTGCATATACCAAAGCGGCCCTGCCCTTTTAAGGAGAAAACGTTATGAATCACACCGGAAAAAATGTGGTACGAATGACTAACATTACAAAAACCTTCGGAACATCCACAGCAGACCGCAACGTGGACCTGGAGCTTTACAAAGGGGAGATTCTGGCTCTTTTAGGAGAAAACGGAAGCGGAAAGACAACCCTGATGAATATACTGGCGGGCATCTATTTCCCCGACAGCGGAACCATTGAAGTCCAGGGCCAGGAAGTGCAGATACGCTCACCCAGGGACGCGTTTCAGCTGGGAATCGGCATGATCCATCAGCACTTCAAGCTGGTAGATGTACTTACCGCCGGGGAGAACATTGTGCTGGGACTGCCCGGGCCGCTGTATGTGGACAGGAAAGAAATCAACCGAAAAGTGCAGGAACTCGCGTCACGGTATGGATTTGACCTGGAGCCCGAAAAAAAAATATACAATATGTCTGTGTCGGAAAAGCAGACAGTAGAGATTTTAAAAGCACTGTACCGGGGGGCAGACATTCTGATTCTGGACGAACCCACAGCAGTGCTCACCCCCCAGGAGACCCAAAAACTTTTTAATGTTCTTCGAAATATGAAAGAAGACGGCAAATCCATTATCATTATCACCCACAAGCTCCACGAAGTGCTTGCCATCTCTGACCGGGCAGTCATCCTGAGAAAAGGGGAAAATGCAGGGACTGTGGACACACTTTCCACCACCCAGGAGGAATTGACCGAAAAAATGGTGGGGCGCGCAGTCAGTCTGGCCATTGAACGCCCCCAGGTGCCCCGGGGCAAAGAAATGCTCCGGGTGTCAGAGCTGACCTGCCTTGGGCCGGACCGGGGGAAAATTCTGGACCGGGTGAGCTTTTCCGCCTATGCAGGGGAGATTCTGGGTATCGCCGGAATCTCCGGAAGCGGGCAAAAAGAGCTGTGCGAGGCTGTCGCAGGCCTGTACCCGGTATCCGGCGGCAGCATTTTATATAACTGCCAGACATCCCATGGCCGGAAAATGGAAAATATCACCGGCTGGCCAAGCGGCAGAATCTACCAGCAGGGAATCTCCATGGCCTTCGTACCCGAAGACCGGCTGGGCATGGGGCTGGCCCCTTCTATGGACATGGTTGACAATGTAATGCTCCGCAGTTACCGCAGCACCCCCGGCCTGTTTCTGAACCGGAAAAAGCCCCGTGAAATATCCCGGCGTCTGATTCAAGAACTGGATATCCAGACTCCTGGCATATCCACGCCTGTCCGCCGCTTATCCGGGGGCAATGTCCAGAAAATCCTTCTGGGACGGGAGATTTCCAATGACCCTTCCGTTCTCATCGCCGCCTATCCGGTGCGGGGGCTGGATATTCAGACTTCCTATAAAATATACCATATGCTGGGGGAACAAAAGAAAAAAGGCACAGCAGTAATCTTTCTGGGAGAGGACCTGGACGTATTGATGGAACTGTCCGACAAAATCCTGGTGCTCTGTGATGGAAAAGCCAGCAAAGTGATGGACCCCAAAGAAGTATCCAAGGAGGAGATCGGCATGATGATGCTCCATTTTGGATGGACCCCGCGCCACCAGGAGGTGAACCCATGAACCATCTGCAAAAACAAAAAACAGGTCCTGTCATTCACATTGTAAAAAGGGAGAACCTGTCCGTCAGAAGACAGTGGCTCATCCGGGGACTGGCCCTGACAGGTGCCCTGTTGTCCGGCGCACTGCTGATTCTGGCCCTGGGGCACAACCCTCTGGCCGTTTACCGGGATATGCTGGCAGGAGCGCTGGGGAGCCCCACCGTCCGGCGGGAAACGGTGAAAATCGCGGTTCCCCTTTTGATTACCGCCATAGGTGTTTCCCTGGCTTTTAAAATGCGGTTCTGGAATATCGGCGCAGAGGGACAGTTTCTCATGGGCGCTGTCGCAGCGGGCTGTTTTGCCTTTTTTATGTATGACCGTATGCCCCGGCCTGTACTGATTTTTGTCATGCTTGTAGCCGGTATGGCAGGCGGGGGAATCTACGGGATGATTCCGGCTTTCTTTAAAGCAAAATGGGGGACCAACGAGACATTGTTCACGCTGATGCTCAACTACATAGCGCTGGTCCTTGTGCAATATCTGCAGAACGGCCCCTGGAAAGCACCCAAAAGCCAGTTTCCCAAGATGCCCATGCTGGACGACCGGGCGCGTCTGTCCAAGATACTGGGAGTCCACTGGGGATGGGTGATGGCACTGGTTCTGGTGGTCTTGTTTTATTTTTATCTCACCAGGACAAAGCAGGGTTACGAAATCGCCGTGACAGGAGACAGTATCCACACAGCCCGCTATGCCGGAATCCCCATCAATCTTGTGATCATACGCACCATGTTTCTATCCGGGGCACTGGCCGGACTGGCCGCTGTATTCCAGGTGGCGGGCTCAGACTATACCATCACGGAAGGAACTGCCGGGGGTGTGGGATTTACCGCCATTACTGCCGCCTGGATGGCCAGGCTGAATCCCTTCGGAATGCTGGCCGCTTCTGTGTTTATTGCCATTTTGGAGCGGGGTTCCAACAAAATCCAGACTACTTTTAAAATCCCATCTTCCGCTTCGGAAGTGCTCACCGGAATGATTCTGTTCTTTATGCTTGGATGCGAATTTTTTATGAATTATAAGCTGGTAAACAGCAGACGAAGGAGGGAGAACCCATGAACACATTACTGAATCTGGCTGCTGCCGCTGTATTGGCCGGGACACCGCTTCTCTTGGGAACCCTGGGTGAGATCTTGACAGAAAAGTCGGGAAATATCAACCTGGGCGTAGAGGGCATGATGTTCATGGGCGCCATCGCCGGGCTGTCCGTTCCCTTTTTCTACGAACAGCTGACACTGGAGGCAGGTGCCTCCCCTTCGGGAACAGCCGGAGCGCTGATGGCGCTGGCCGCTTCCTTCGCGGCAGGAGCCTTTGGGGCGCTGATCTATGGATTTCTCACCATCACGCTGCATGCGGATCAGAACGTAACCGGACTGACCCTGACCATTTTCGGAACAGGATTGGGGAATTTTTTCGGAGAATATCTGGGATACCAGGCCGGAGGCTACGCGGCCCTTGGCGAGGAATTGAAATCAGCTTTTCACAACCTGTCCATCCCTGGTTTGTCCCAGATTCCCGTGCTGGGAAAACTGCTTTTTCAATACAACTGGATGGTGTATTTTGCCGTTATTCTTGCCCTGGCAATGAACCATTTTCTCAGGAGAACCCGCCTGGGGCTGAATCTGCGGGCTGTGGGGGAAGACCCGGCCGCAGCTGACGCGGCGGGAATCAACACCACCCGTTATCAATACACAGCTGTTATCATCGGCGGGGGCATCTGCGGCATCGGAGGCATGTACATGAGTATGGTGACCACCTCCGGCGTGTGGGTGCACAACTGTGTCAGCGGGTATGGCTGGCTCTCGGTAGCTCTGGTGATCTTCTCTGTCTGGAATCCGGCCAGAGCCCTGCTGGCGGCTGTGATATTCGGAGGGCTGACAGTACTGCGCCTCTACCTTCCCATACCGGGAATGCCCATCCAGATATATGAAATGCTCCCCTACGCGGTGACCATACTGGTGCTGATTGCGTCCAGCATCCGCCAGCGCCGGGAAAATATGCAGCCCAAAAGCTGCGGGGTGAATTATTTCCGGGAGGAGCGGTAGTACTAAGGTATTGCTTTATCTGAAATGATTATGAAAGAATTTATCGGCAGCGTAATGGCAGCGTTTTTCTTTACTGAGATGCGGCAAACAATTGTCATTGTAAACATATTGTGGTATTTTGTCATAAAATATGGAATTTAGGACAGGCAGGGCATTAAAAACCCTGCCTTTTGTTCTGTCACTTCACAAAAACTTCACACATTTTTAGCACTCGCCTCTTGATAATGGAAGTCGATTTTTGTCCTGTCTTGTGTATCCTGGAAGTGGCTATTTTACAGGCTTTCCGGGGCATCAGTCATTTTGTCTGGTATTGTAAAGCAGTGTCAGATTTATCGCAAATGTCGTAAATTTGTGGTCAAAAAATGATGAGAAATGGAGAGTGCTAATAAAATGAAATTAACGTATACGAATGTAAATGGATATCTGATTCCGAATCTCACCTATAAATCCGGTGAGCAGATGGAGCAACTTGGCAAGTATGGGTTTCTTCGCAGAGATTATCTGAAGAATCATCGAAATTCAACCTATCAGGTGATGCTTCTGCAGGATACGATTGGAAAGCATCTTCTGGAAGTGGACAGGGCAGCCAGAGAACGGGAAGAAGTGATTCTGAAACAGTTAGAAGAAAAAGAACCACTGCCGGATAAAGAAGCAGATCAGATGGCATGGGTAAGAGCTGCTAATCAACACAAAGCGATTGCGGAAGAGATTATTTTAAAGGAACTGATCTATGTTTAACAAAGTTGAAGTTTGTAACTGAGGATTGAACCGATAATTGGACAGATTAAAAATTTATTGAAAAAAGAATAAAATGTTTAGAGAAGGCGTGAGTGATAGAGATATTACTTACGCTTTTTCTTTTGAACTGAAAAGGGAGAATGGGAGCATGGCACAGATTTTTCGTGTAGAGAGAACTAAGAATTTTACGGTAATGAGTAATCACCATTTCAAGAATAAGAATCTGACATTGAAAGCGAAAGGTCTATTATCGCTGATGTTAAGTTTGCCAGATGACTGGAATTACAATATGCAAGGACTGGCAACATTGAGCAGAGATGGGATTGATTCTGTTCGTTCTGCAATTAAGGAATTAGAGCATCATGGATATGTGGAACGTCATAGATTGCGTAATGAGTATGGCTTTTATGGCGATACCGAATATATTATCCGGGAAGTTCCATTAGGAGAAGAAAATGATTAAGTGGAGAAGAGAAGTGCCTAAGGGTGGATAGTCCAATTTTGGACAATCAGGTCATAGGAAATTTCTATCTCCGGACATCAGAAAATAGGAAAACCAGATATGGTAAATCCCATACTGGACAAACCGTTGCTATTAATAATCTATGTTATTAAATATGAATTATTAAAGAACCAGTAAATAAAATATCCATCTTATCAATTCACGTAAGTATTAATAGGATTGGATAAGAAAAGAAAGAATGAGGTATGATTATGAGAATGATGAAAAACAACAATAATGAAACAGTTATGGTGATCGGGATTGATCATGGGTATGGAAACATATCGGGTAGGAGGCTACCCATTAGTTGAGTAGCCGACCTCCCACACCACTGTAC
>CANSYV010000086.1 GCA_947651335.1 uncultured Lachnospiraceae bacterium | reverse complement strand
GATATACGGATAAACACCATCGAGCAGTCCCAGAAGACGGACAGCGCTTTTTTGTATGAGGTATGCGATACATACGGGATATCCATGAAGGTTTACAAAAAAGCGATTGTGATTTACGGGCAGACAGAAATGGAAGAAAAGAAGCCTGTAGAGAAACTGACTCCTGAAGATTTTATAGATGACAAGTGGGAATACGAGGACGCCCTCACTGGGGTATATACCGGGGCGCGGATCTCTTATAAGCCTGCGGAAGGCGGAGACGACATCAGTGTTTATGTGGGCCAGAAAGGCGAGGAAGAGGACGACGCCAGGGTGCTGTACATCAACGAGACGGCAGACAGCGTGGCGGATGCTTACCGCAAAGCGGCAGTAGCGGTGAATAAATCCAACCAGGAAACGACAAAGCTCTCCGGCGATATCTGGCCAAACCCGAAGATATGCGCCGGCGTGACAGTGGAGGTATCTGGATTGGAACATATAGACGGAAAATACTTTGTGGATAAATGCGTCACAGAAGTGGGCGGCTCAAAATCTCGGCAGTTGGTAGAGATGCATAAGTGCCAGGAGCGCCTGCCGTGCGAGCCAAAACCGGAGGAAGGTGCTGAAACATGACAGACCGGCTGATTCGGATAGGGAAAGTGTCCACTGTGGATTATGAGGCCGGGATGATCAGCGTCACCTATCCGCACATGGATGACAACACCACAAATAAATTTCCGGTATTTGCTATGTCAGACGAATACAAGATGCCTGCAGTTGGGGATGAAGTGCTGGTGTTGCATCTGCCCACCGGACAGTCTTCTGGAATCGTCCTGGGAAAGATGTGGAATAAAAGCAACGTGCCAAAAAAGGCAGGAGAGCAGGTTTACAGCCATGAATTTGCCCATGAGCCGGACGAATCCTACATGGAGTATGACGGGGCGGAGGGGGATTTAAAATTTAAAGACAAAAATACCGGCCCTGTGACCCTTACCCAGCTTTTGGGACTGGCGGAAAACGACAAGCACCGGAGAGAATTTGGCGATGAGCCAGGGGAAGCATATATTGAGTACCGTCCCGAAGAAGGCAGAATGTATTTTAAGGATAAACGGGCGGGGTTAGTGAGCCTGTCCACAATCCTGGGACTCAGTGAAGAAGATGAACTAAAAGACCCGGAACCAGACCCAGACCCAGAACCAGCGCCTGGCACAGACCCAGGCCAGACAGGAGGCTGATATGGCCAAAATAGGCAACTGGGGAAGACACATAAAGTTTTCCGTCAATTCGGAAAAGCAGCTGTCTTTCCATGATTTTAAACGCTCCGTGAAAGGACGCTGGGCAGATCATCCCATTATAAACGAAAAACCAAAAAAGGAGTTTCAGGGGCCGGATTCCGCCAGTGTGACCATGGAGGTTACGGTATCTGCCCACATGGGGGCCAGCCCGAAAGACGTCATCAAAAAGCTGGAGGAGGCCTGCGAAAAAGGGAAAATAGACTACTTGTATGTCGGGGGTAAAAAAGTCGGAAAAGGAAAGATGTACCTGGAGTCTCTCGGCGAAACATGGGACGAAATCTGGAACAAAGGCGAGCTGGCGAAAGCCACACTCAGCCTGACATTTTCTGAGTACGCGTAGCAGGGAGGATGGATATGCACGGGACAGACAGCATAGAGATTGTCCCCGTCAATGGGGATTTATCGGCAGAGAGGGTCAATACCCAGCTGCGCTCCCTGATTGCCGCCCGGGAGCGCACCATTCCCGGAAGCCGGGGATTCGGCTTGAGCGGGGATTATCTGGATATGCCCATTTACGAGGCGGCCAATGAATTCGGCGTGGAGCTGGAAGAAAAGGCAGATGAATTTATCCCGGACATAGACATTGCGCAGGTGCGGGCCAGCCCGGATATAAACGGTTCTGTCAGTACGCAGATATTTGTGGAATGGAGGGATGGGGATGATAGCAGAGATTAGCAGCCTGCCGGATGTGAGCTTTATTGACCGGCTGACCCTGGATGATGTCCAGGCCCTGCTGGTAAAAAGCTATGAGGAAAAGTATGAGCAGGTAACAAAAGAAAAAGCCAGTCTGAAAAGAGCGGACCCGGTTACCCTTACGCTGTACGCCTGTTCTGTGGTGATCTACCAGGCCCTTTTGTATGTGGACAGGGCCGGGAAACAGGATTTGATTAAGTACAGCTACGGGGAATTTTTGGACAACATTGCCGCCAATAAAGGGGTGACCCGTCTGCCTGCCCAGGCCGCTGAAGTGACTGTCAGATTCCGCCTGCCTTCCGAAAGAAAAGACGCAGTGGGAATCCCTGCCGGAACCAGGGTGACCAGCGGGGACGGTATTTATTTTGGAACCACACAATACGCGGAGATACCGCCGGGGGATGTGTATGTGGATATCCCCTGTGTGTGCCAGATGACCGGCGCGGTGGGAAGCGGCCTGGCTGTGGGAAGCATCAATACCCTGGTGGACCTTCTGCCCTATATCTCCAGTGTGTCAAACATTGAGGAGAGCCAGGGCGGGGCGGACATAGAGGATGATGAAAGCCTGGCAGACCGGGTATATCTGGCCCCGTCCGCCTACTCTGTGGCAGGCCCCAGGGATGCGTACATCTATCATACAAAGGCGTATGGCGCGGCTGTGGGGTCCGTAAACGTGTCCAGTCCCAAACCCTGCGAGGTGGAAGTGCGTGTGCTGTTAAAGGACGGCTCCCTGCCGTCCCAGGCACTGCTGGACGGCATCCTGGAGTATCTGGACGACG
Organism: uncultured Lachnospiraceae bacterium; assembly: GCA_947651335.1. GTDB lineage: Bacteria > Bacillota > Clostridia > Lachnospirales > Lachnospiraceae > MGBC164599. Next base: position 3,678 of record CANSYV010000086.1, on the reverse strand, counting down.
ACAGGATCAGGCCGCTGACGGACCATGTAAAAGTCCTGTCCCCCAGCACGAGGGAATATGACCTGGACGTGGAATATTACATTGCCAAGTCAAACGCATCCAGGGCGGTATCTATCCAGGCAGCGGTATCCGCCGCTGTGGCCGGGTACAATGAATGGCAGACTGAGGAAATCGGGAGAGATATCAATCCGTCGGAGCTGGTGCGGCGCATGGTGGATGCGGGAGCAAAACGGGTGGTGGTAAAATCGCCGGAATTTGTATCACTTCCCCCGTCAACCGTGGCGCGGACCGGCAGGACAGCTGTGGCATATGGGGGCATAGAGGATGATTGATTTATATCATGGTGAGCTCTTAGATATGCTGCCCGTCCAGATGGCCAGGGAAACGGAGCAGATATGCATCAGCTACGCCCTCAAAAAAGGCATACAGCTGATTTTAGACCGGGCGGATATGACCCGGACACAGGCGGTTATAGACGGCCTTCCGGAACGGATACTGGATGTGCTGGCGGTGGAGCTTCACACGCCGTACTATCGGGAAGACCTGCCCTTAGACAAAAAGCGCCAGATTATCAAGCGCACGCTTTTATGGCATCTGACCGCCGGAACCCCCAGCGCCATGCGGGAGTTGATAGACATTGTTATCGGGGAGGGCGCCATTGTAGAGTGGCCGGATTACCAAGACCCCCCATATACGCCCGGCACATTTGATATCCTCACCGACGCGCAGATAACGGAACAGATCGTGGAGCTGTTTACCGCCATCATCGAGCGGGTGAAAAATGAGCGGTCCCATCTGCGCCGCCTGCACGTACACAGGCGTATGGAGGCCCAGTGGTACATAGGCGTGGGCGGACGGACAGAACCCCATGTAACCATTCCGCGGAATATGCGGGGCGCTGCAGTCAGGCAGTATGTGGCAGTGGGTGCTGTTTCTTCACCTGAGATCACAATACCAAAAGAAACGCCTTTAATCAAAGAAAAACAGTACATTGGGGCGGCATTTATACCGTACTACAAAAACATCATATCAGAGGAGGAGTGATATGGCTAATTTTAACGCGGCGGCGCTGACCAAAAAGGGCATCCGTCTTCTGGCGAAGACGCAGGCAGGGCAGACCGGCATCGAGTTTACAAAGGCGGTTTCGGGCAGCGGCTCCTATGCATCTGATGAGCCGCTGACAGACAAAGAAGCCCTGAAGGACCAGAAGCAGGAATTTCCCATTGATAAACTGTCTGTTATAAATGACACAACGGTTTCTATCCGGTTTTCCATCACCAACCAGCAGGAATCCGGAAACCTGACAGAAGGGTATTACGTGAAGGAAGTGGGCCTTTTTGCTGTGGATTCCGATGAGGGGGAAGTCTTATACGCCATTGCAACGGCAGTGGAAGACCAGTGGGACTATATGCCTGCATATAACAGTCTGATGCCTGCCTACATTACTGTGGAGTTTTATGCTGAGGTGAGCAATGCCGCCAATGTGACCATCAACTGTGCGGGCAGGTTTGTCACTGCGGAGGAGCTGGAAAAGGAACTTCGTGCGTTACGGGATGCCGCTGAAGAAGAGCATAGGGAAATCAGGGAAGAAGCAAAAACAGCGCATAAAGAAATCACAGATGCGATAGCGGGGCTTGGAGGAATTCCGGAAGGCGTGCTGACCAGCGCGGATAAAGGTGCGGCAAATGGGGTGGCCAGCCTGGACGGAAGCGGCAGGCTTATATATTCCCAGATACCGAAAGATGCGGCGGCGCTGTTTGTAACGAAAACAAACTTTAAAACTATCACATGGACAGCCAGCGCAGACAGCATGGGATGGATTGGGAACGGCACAGACCCCAACAGTTATCCGGAGAATTCGGAGATTGTAAAATCAGTAGGAAGCGGCAGGTGGGCAGAGATGCTTGTTGTACCGGATGTCAGCCAGTTATACAGCAGCTATACGGAAACTTTTGCGGATAAAGTCATGCATCTTTACCGCAAATTGAGCTTTAAGGCGTATTGCAGGTTTGATGACAATAAATGTTATTTTAAGATATTTGCTGACAGTGACCTGGGAAATTCAGATGTGAAAAATCTGGGACTTTATTTTTATGTCCTGCGGGTTGGAATCCCCAGTTATTAATCCAGGCAGGGGTATGTTTATCTCCAGACCGGATATTGAGACTCAGTAATTAATTTATAAGACTATAGATACAGGGGGAGGATGATATGCCACAACCGTATAATCACGCAGTGGCCACTGATGCGGGAATATCCCTGCTGAGTAAAGCCCAGGCAGGCCAGTGCGCCATAGAATTTACCAGGATAGCCACAGGGAACGGAATCTATGAGACAGCGGAAAAGACAGCATCTGCCCTGCAGAAACGCACGGGTCTGAAGTCGGAAAGAAACAGCTATCCCCTGTCATCGGTGGGGCTCATGCCGGGCGGTGGTGTGAAAGTAACAGCGCTGATTACGAATCAGGACCCGTCTACAGGAGAAACGCTGGTAAACGAAGGTTACTCTATCAATGAGATAGGCTTATTTGCGAGAGAAAAGGGAGAGGAAGAAAACACTGAGGTGCTCTACAGCATTGCCACTGCTGTAGAGGATGGGGACTATATGCCGGCATATAATGGCAGTAATCCGGTGCAGATCGTCCAGGAATACCGCACCATGGTAAGCCGTGATGTGGAGGTTTCTGTGCGGTATTCCGGGGCAGTGATGCTGGCAGATGGGGATGCGTCAAACACAACCGTAACGTTTCAGCAGGCGGCAGAGCGCGCGGATATACAGCCTGGAGACAGCTTAGAAACGGCATTTGGAAAACTGACCAGGTATTTTGCTGATATGGCTGAAGTAGCATTTTCCGGCAGCTATAATGACCTGGACAATAAGCCGGAGATTCCCGGGATTCCAGACTCACTGCCCGCGAACGGCGGAGATGCCGCTACGGTTGGGGGCAAAGATTTAGACTATCTCATGGATTACGGTAATATGAAAAATGCGCCGTCTGCCACTACAGCACAGAGCCTGGGCATTATCAGCACACAGACAACAGCACAGTTATCCACTGAGTGGACTGGGACAGAGGCGCCGTATTCACAGGTAATTACGGTGGCAGGCGTAACTGCCAGCAGCGTCGTGGATATAGATGTTGCCAGCACGGTGACGGCAGAACAGCTGGACGCTTACATTAACGCTAAAATTGTTGATGGCGGGCAGGCGGCAGGCAGTATTACCTTAAAGGCTTTTGGGGATAGGCCGGAAGTGGCGATACCGGTAAAAATTGTGGTAAGGAAGGTGTAAGCAGATGGCTCCGATCTTTGTGAAGAGGCATGATGGGGATGGAGGGATCGGGAAATACACAGAATTATATGGTTTTGTGATTGACCAGACAAAAAACGATCCATATGAGATGGTTACGTACATAGAAGATAATGAGAATTATACTCCTTTTAGGGCAGACGCAACAGCGGGGTACTCAGGCGGCAGTACTTATGCATTTCCTCCCGTTAATTATGGGAGCTGGGAAAATGCGTTTTTCATGAAAGTACGTCCCTGTATGCTCAATTATGACGGTACTGTGGATTATTATCTTAACCCAAATGATTATACTAAAAAATCAAATGGCATATCCTGCTTCACCGATTTAACCAATGCTAATTATCCGGGAAATGTTATGGTGGAGTTTCC
>CANSYV010000085.1 GCA_947651335.1 uncultured Lachnospiraceae bacterium | reverse complement strand
GGACTGGATTGCGCACCTGGGAAGTGAAGCCTATGGAATCCGGGATTATATTGTGGAACGGCCCATTATGACCACTGGCTATGATGCATGGGGGTGCCATTGGATCAGCTGTCCGGATTCGCTGAATATCACACATCCGGACACCAGTGATATCAAGCTGGAGGATGTGGCTGACTGGAAAGAGAAAGTGGTCTTTCCAGACCTGGAACAGATAGACTTTACGCCTATGAAAGAGGAGGCCGCGGCCTTTACGGACAGGGAGAGCCGGATGCTGCAGTACGTTTCCCTGAATGGAATCTTTGAGAGAACCCATATTCTGATGGGGTTTGAGAACGCGCTCTGCCAGGTGATTATGGAGCCGGAAGCATACGGGGAGTTTCTGGCGGCTATCGCGGACCATAAGATTAAGCTGTTTGAGAAGGTATATGAAATCTGCCAGCCGGATATTCTTGTGTACCATGATGACATGGCAATACAGACAGGGCCGTATTTCGGCATGGATTTCTATAAAGAATATATTTTCCCACAGTACAAGCGGATTGTGGACGCGGCCCGGGCCATGGGATATCAATATGTGGTGCACCACAGCTGCGGCAAGGTGGATACGCTGATTCCTGAGTGGATTTCCTGTGGGTTCGACGGATGGGACAGTGTGATGGCCTGTAATAATCTGACGCAGGTGAAAAAAGAATACGGGGACCGGATTGTGTTTATGCCAGGGCTTGACACACAGAAAGTTCTAGGCTCCAGCCAGTCCTCCCGGGCAGATATTGAAAAGATGGTGGTGGAATGGATGGAAATGCTGGCGGGGGACGGAACGGGACTGATCATTGATTCCACTGTGGCCTACAGCCTGAATCCGGAGAATGAAAAAATCTGCCTGGAAATGATACAAAAACATGGCAGGCCTTTTATGGAGGCAAAAAAGGCAGGGAGGCCATACCAGCCCCGGCTGGAGCAGGAGTGATATGTTTAATATTGATGAGTATTTCGCGCGTATCGGCTTTGTCCATCGGGAGTCAGAGGACCGGACACAGCAGTTTATCCGGCTGCACCGCTGTCATAGTCTCGCAGTGCCTTTCGAGGACTTTAATCCTTTCTGCGGCCTTGCGGTTTCCCTGGACATCCAGGATATTTTTGAAAAAGTGGTCAGGGACCGCAGGGGCGGCTACTGTTTTGAGCTGAACCGTCTTTTCCAGGAACTGTTACATACCCTGGGGTATCAGTCAAGGCCGGTTTTGTGCAGGCCCTTCTCCGGAGAGGGGGAGAAACTGCCGCTGACCCATCGGCTGAGTATTGTACCCCTGGACGGCCAGCTGTGGATTGCCGATGTGGGGCTTGGGGGAAATGGATGGGTGGAGCCCCTTTTGCTAAAGCCGGGGCTGGAACAGGTTCAGTTTGGGCGGACATATCGAATCAGGGAGGATTCAGAATCGGGGTATGTGGTGGAATTAAAGCGGGAGGATGTGTTTGTGGAAGCTGTGGCATTCGGGCTTCATTATGCCGAGGAAAGCGATTTTGAAATGTCCAATTATTATACATCTTCGTATCCCGGTTCCCCGTTTGTCACGCGCATGATGTGCACACTGCCGGCGTTTGAGGGAAGATATACCATACGGGACAACCTTTTTAAAATTGAGCAGGGGGGAAGGACTTCAGAGACTTTGCTGAAAGCAGGTACGGTTCAGCATGTACTGGAAACTTATTTTGGAGTTGTGCTGACTGCTGATATGAATGCTTATATTTGTGATTATCTGGAGCGTGCCTGAGACACGCTCCATTTTGAGTCTGGCTGCATACCTGCGCAAAAAGATGAGGCTGCAGGCTGCTCATAAACTGCTGTATGTACGCCCTGCTTTCATGGGCCTTTTGCGGATTGCCGCCAGTTCCGTGACGGTGACCATTTCAAACTGCTGTTTTTTCAATCTCTTACAGATAGAGTCCACCGCGTTGGCAGTAGTGGGATGGATGTCGTGCATCAGGACGATACCGCCGTTGGCGGCATTCTGGCTTACATAAGAAATCAGACGTCCGGTGTCTCTGTATTTCCAGTCCAGGGTATCCACAGACCAGAAAATGTGGGGAGTTCCGGATGCGTCCAGGATGCTCTGGTTGAAATCTCCGTAAGGAGTCCGGCAGACCGTGGACTTTCTGCCTGTGTACTGTCTGATTTTCCGGTCAGTGGCTGCAAACTGCCCTCTGGCTCCGGCGGCGCCTAACCGGGTGAGCTGGGGGTGGTCATAGGAGTGGTTCCCCAGCTCACATCCCATGTCAGCTGCTTTCTCCAGCAGGTTTCCTGTATTTCCATTAATATTGCAGCCCAGAAGGAAAAAGGTGGCTTTGCACTTGTTCTTTTTCAGGGCAGACAGAACTTTTTTTGTGTTTACCTGGCTGGGGCCGTCGTCGAAGGTCAGGGCAATGTGCCGTTTGGTTTTATTGTACTTGACCACAGCCTTCTTTTTCATAAATCCTTTTACAGGGCCCTTCTTTACCTGATACCAGTTTGCGGATTCTTTCTGAATGCGGACTTTCTCCCCGAATTTCAGTCTTTTCAAAACCTTGGAGCCGCCGGAGGATTTTGCGAAAATCGAGACAGACGATAATTTGACAGCACCCTGCATGTTGGAAGAAACCTTTCGGAATCTCTCAGCTGCCTGGACAGGCAGTGCGGTGCAGACTATCAGCAGCAGAAGCAATGGCAGAAGCCATTTTTTTTTCAGGTACATGTTCTTTTTCATAGCGTTCCTTTCTGTATGGATGCATATGGCATCCAAAATTATTGATTTTGGTAACTGGGAAAATATCCAGCAGTTACGTTTTTCTTCCTCATTTAGAAATAAGGAGTATATTTGTCAGTATAGCACAGATATAGGCAAAAGTCAGTAAGGAACTGTCCATAAAATTGCAAACTGTCTTGTCAGCTGTAAAGATATGTGCTATACTCAGAGGAAATGTGAAGCGGTTTAGGAGTTGTCCAAAAATAATTCATGGACAGTTCCTTAGTAAGTCGACCAAGACGGAAACGAGGAAGGTAATGAATAATAAGGAATTAATTGATCAGTTGAAGCGGGAAAAAGATGCCATAATTTTAGCCCATTATTATGTGCCGGCAGAGGTGCAGGCAGTGGCAGATTATGTGGGGGATTCTTTTTATCTGGGCAGGCTGGCCGCCGATGCGCCCAATAAGACCCTGGTGTTCTGCGGGGTATCTTTTATGGGCGAGAGCGGAAAACTGCTCAGTCCGGATAAGACAGTGCTTATGCCGGATGTGGAGGCGGACTGCCCCATGGCACATATGGTTACACAGGAGGCTGTGGAGGAGGCCAGGAAAGCCTATGACGACCTGGCGGTTGTCTGTTATGTGAATTCCACAGCGCAGATTAAGTCCTGGGCGGATGTGTGCGTGACCTCGTCCAATGCGGTGAAGATTGTGAAAAACCTGCCCAATCAGCATATTTTATTTATACCAGACCAGAATCTGGCCAGGTATGTGGCAGAGCAGGTGCCGGACAAGCATATCATCATACCGGATGGCTATTGTCCCATTCACCACCACATGAGCGCCAAGGAGATTCGGAGGCAGAAAGAACTTCATCCAGAGGCGGAAGTGCTGGCTCATCCGGAATGTAACAGGCAGATTTTGGAAATGGCAGATTACATAGGTTCCACCAGCGGCATTATAGATTACGCGGCCCGCAGTGAGAAGAAGGCTTTTATCATTGCCACAGAGGCCGGTGTCTTATATGAGCTGCAGCAAAAAAGACCGGACGGACAATTCTATTTTGCAGAGACCCTTCCGGAATGCGAAGGAATGAAGAAGATCACCCTGGAAAAGATTATCCAGGTGCTCCGCACAGGGGAAAATGCGGTGGAGGTGGATGAAAGCCTTGCCGTCCCCGCGGGAAATACATTAAAGAGGATGCTGGAGCTGGCAGCGGAAAAGGGGCAGTCATGAAGAAAAAAGAGGAAGCAAGAGAACTGTACTGTGATGTGGTGATTGCCGGGTGCGGGGTGTCCGGATTGTATACGGCCCTGCATCTTCCCAGGGAGTGGAAAGTGGTGATGCTCTCCAAGGAGGACCTGGAAAGCTGTGATTCCATGCTGGCCCAGGGGGGCATCTGCGTGCTGCGTGACCCGGAGGATTACGATTCGTACTTTGAGGATACCATGAAAGCCGGCCACTACGAAAACCGGAAAGAGAGCGTGGACATTATGATTCGGGAGAGCCGTCCGGTGATTGACAGACTGCTTCAGTACGGCGTGCGTTTTGATAAAGATTCCGAGGGAAATCTCCGTTATACCCGGGAGGGGGCCCACTCCCGGCCAAGAATCTGTTATCATAAAGATATTACGGGAAAAGAAATCACTACGGCTCTTCTTGAGCAGGTGAGAAAACTGCCCAATGTGGCAGTTATGGAATACACGGAAATGACCGACTTACTCACATTGAACGGACAGTGCACGGGTCTGGCGGCCCAGACACAGACAGGGGAAAAGCTGAAAATCTATGCGGAAGATGTGGTTCTGGCCACAGGGGGAATCGGGGGCCTGTATGCCCACTCCACCAATTATCCCCTGCTGACAGGGGATGCCTGCCGGATTGCTGAGAAACACGGTGTGGCTCTGGAACATATGGATTATGTCCAGATTCATCCCACCTGCCTCTACAGCAAAAAGCCGGGAAGGAATTTCCTGATTTCCGAGTCAGCCAGAGGAGAAGGTGCTATTATTTTCAATCACAAGAGAGAACGCTTTGTAAATGAGCTCCTTCCCAGAGATGTGGTCACCCAGGCCATTTTGAAAGAGATGGAAAAAGAAGGTGTGGAGCACGAATGGCTTTCTTTTGAACAGGTGCCGCCGGAGGTGGTGCGGGAACATTTTCCGAATATTCAGCAGAGGTGTCAGGAAGAAGGATATGATATTTTGAAAGAACCCATACCCATTGTACCTGCCCAGCATTATTTCATGGGAGGGATTCACGTAGACAGTTATTCGGCAACAACCATGGAGCATCTGTACGCTGTTGGGGAGACCAGCTGCAACGGAGTTCACGGGAAGAACCGCCTTGCCAGCAACAGTCTGCTGGAGAGTCTGGTATTTTCCAGGAGAGCGGCTATTCATATTCAGGAAAAACGAAAGGAGAGGAAGCAGTATGAATCCAATTACCATGCAGCTTGCAGCTGATCCCTATATCCGTCTGGCACTGGCAGAAGATATCAGCAGTGAGGACGTGACCACCAATGCGGTGATGCCCGGATATAAAAAAGGAGAGGTGGAGCTTATCGGCAAGGAAGAGGGAATCCTTGCGGGGCTGTCCATATTTGAGCGGGTATTTACACTGCTGGATGCTGACACACAGGTGGAGCGCTATGCCAAAGACGGACACCAGGTGAAAAAAGGGGAGCTCCTGGCAAAAATCACCGGGGATGTGCGTGTGCTGCTGTCCGGTGAGCGGACTGCGCTGAATTATCTCCAGCGTATGAGCGGCATCGCCACATACACCAGCACAGTGGTGAAAATGCTGGAGGGTACGAAGACAAAACTGCTGGATACCAGAAAGACTACCCCCTGTATGCGGATTTTTGAAAAGTATGCAGTCCGTGTAGGCGGGGGACAGAACCATCGGTATAATCTTTCCGACGGTGTGCTGCTGAAAGATAACCACATCGACGCGGCCGGCAGTGTGAGAGAGGCGGTGCAGGCGGCAAAAGAATACGCTCCTTTTGTGAGGAAAATCGAGGTGGAAGTGGAGAACCTGGACATGGTGAGAGAAGCCGTGGAAGCGGGAGCGGACATTATTATGCTGGATAATATGACGGCGGAGCAGATGGGGGAAGCCATCAGAATCATAGACGGCAGGGCACAGACCGAGTGTTCTGGAAATATGACCAGGGAAAATATCCAGAAGATTACAAACTTAGGTGTGGATTATGTGTCCAGCGGTGCCCTGACTCATTCCGCGCCGATTCTTGACTTGAGCATGAAACATTTACGGGTGCTGGAATCCAATTAATGCCGGACAGATGACAATGGGAGGTGTGAGTATGGCGAAATGTGGGACGGTGCCGGAAAGGAGGAGACAGCTTCTGGCATTAATGCGGGGGGCCGGGCAGCCTCTGCCGGGTGAAGCTCTGGGAAGAGAGACAGGTGTCAGCCGGCAGGTAGTGGTACAGGATATTGCAGTGCTGCGCACAGAGGGCTATCCGATCGTGTCTACCTCCAGGGGCTATTATCTGGATGAACCAAAGCAGGCAGTCCGTCTGATCAAAGTCTGCCATACTAACGAACAGGTGGAGGATGAGCTGTCCACAGTAGTGAATCTGGGAGGGAGTGTCCTGGATGTGATGATCAATCACAGGGCTTATGGAAAAGTGACAGCTCCGCTGAATATTAAAAATCATAGAGATATCCGGATGTTTGTCAATGACATACA
>CANSYV010000084.1 GCA_947651335.1 uncultured Lachnospiraceae bacterium | reverse complement strand
CATAATGTAAAACCTGAAAGTGAAGCTCCGGTTTCCAAAACTGATTAATCTGCGGCATATGAAAGAACTGGGCATTGCCACCATTCATCAGGAGCTGAATCCGGTGCCGGATCTTACAATCGCGGAAAATATCTTCCTGGGACGCCTGCCTGCCCATGGGCCGGGCATTGTGGCGAAGAAGCGTATGGTGGAAGAGGCACAGAAGCTTGTCAATGATTTGGGATTTACCTATGATGTGAAAAGCGTCATGAGGTCACTGACTGTATCGGATATGCAGATTATTGAGATTATCAAGGCAATTTCGGTAAATGCCAGGATCATCATCATGGATGAGCCCACATCTTCTATTACCGAAGGGGAAGTGGCCGTTCTTCATGAACAGATCCACCGCCTGAAAGAGAGGGGAATCAGCATCATCTATATTTCCCATAAGCTGGATGAGCTGAAACAGGTGGGTGATCATCTGACAGTCCTCAGGGACGGAAAGACAATCTCAACACACGATATCAACGAATTGACAACGGATGAGATCATCACTAAGATGGTTGGCCGTAAAATGGACAATGTATATCCAGTCAAAGAGGCTGAAATCGGGGAGAAACTTCTGGAAGTAAAAAATCTGACCCAGCCGGGGGTATTTTCCAATATATCCTTTACCCTGCGCAGAGGAGAGATCCTTGGCATGTCCGGTCTGGTAGGGGCAGGGCGTACAGAAGTGGTAAGGGCCATATTCGGAATGGACCCGTATTCTTCCGGAGAGATCGTCATCAATGGAAAGAGCGTAGTGATCAAAAAGGTTTCTGACGCCATCCAGGAGGGGATCATCATGCTGTCGGAAGACAGAAAACTGGAAGGGCTGGTTTTGATCCGTTCAATCTGTGAAAACATTGGACTTCCTAACCTGAAAAGGTACCGGGGATTTCTTTTAAATAAAAAGCGTGAGAAAGAAGATGCCTTGGAGATGAAAGAAAAGCTGGCAATCAAAGCACCTACGATTGCAGTTGAGGCACAGAATCTTTCCGGCGGAAATCAGCAGAAAGTAGTAATTGCAAAATGGCTTCTCCAGAATCCGGTGGTGTTTATCATGGATGAGCCCACCAGAGGAATCGATGTGGGAGCTAAGTACGAGATATATAAAATTATGTGTGATCTGGCTGCTCAAGGGGCAGGCGTAATCATGATTTCATCGGAGCTTCCGGAAATTATCGGTGTCTGCGACAGAACACTGGTTATGGCAGAGGGGAGAATTACCGGTGAGGTAACCCGGGAAGACTTCTCGCAGGAGAGAATTATGAGTTTCGCGTTAGGAGGGAAAGCAGTCAATGACGAAAAGTAAAGAAAACGGTAAGATTAATTTTGGAGAAATTTATAATAAATTCGGAATATTCCTGGTATTTTTATTGATGTTCATCATCTTCTCCGTATGGAACAAATCATTCCTTTCCGGGATGAACGTAAGGAATATCCTCAGGCAGATTGTGGTGATCACCATTATGGCCTGTGGTGAGCAGCTGATGATCATCTGCGGTATGATCGACCTTTCCGCATCCAGGGTGCTTGCCTGCGCGGGCACGCTTTCCGCATATGCGGTGCTGGCCACCGGAAATCTCTTTGTAGCCATACTGGTGGGGCTTATTGTGGCCTTCATATTTGGCGCTTTCAACGGTATTGTCATTGTAACTTTTGATATACCGCCGTTTATTGCCACACTGGCATCCATGATGGTGGCAGAGGGTGCCATTATGACATTTACAGGGGGACAGAACTACTCCAACCTTGGAGCAGCTTTCCAGTTTATCGGACAGGGATACATTGGACCCATTCCGTTCCCGGTATTTATTATGGCATTTATACTTTTGGTTACATATTATATTCTTTCCTGGACACCTATCGGCCGGGCTATGTATGCAGTGGGCGGCAATACCGCCGCGGCAAGAGCTTCTGGTATCAACGTGAAATTTACTAAGTTTTTCGCGGCGGCTTACGCAGGCCTTATGTCCGGTATTGCAGGTATCGTGCTTATGTCCCGTATGAACTCCGGCCAGCCGGCGGCAGCGGTAAGCTATGAAATGGATGCCATCACGGCGGTTATCATCGGCGGAACCAGTATGTCAGGCGGTACAGGAACCGTTGTGAATACCATAGTAGGTTCCATGATTATCGGTATCATTAAAAACTTTATGAATCTGCAGAATATCAATGCTTCTATGCAGAAAGTTGTATTGGGTCTTCTGGTAATGATAGCGGTTATTCTGGATATCCAGGTGCGCAAATCAAGATCAAAAGGTTGATCTGATTGATAAAGGTAACTTTTAACAGGAAATCAAAAGGAAAAAAGGAGAAAAGAATGAAGAGGAAGTTAATGGCAGTTATTTTGGCGGCAGGTTTGGCAGTCAGCATGGCAGGATGTTCCGGTGGAGCACCGGCTCCTTCGGGAAGCAGTGACGGGGGAGAGGCAGCAGAAAATGTGTCAGAAGAAGAAAATTCAGGCAGAGTTGAGACAGATATCAAAGTATCTGACAAAGAGATTGAAGCAGCAGCAGAGACTATGGAAGACTGGGAAAAAGAGTTTGCCGCTGATTATGAACTGAAAGGGGATGAAGAATTCACATGGGGATTCATTGATATGGGATTTGAAGATACTTTTTCGACAAAAATCAGAAATACATTTACAAGCTATTGTGAAAAGTATTTCCCCAATGTGGAAGTTTTGGAGGCTGATGGAGAATTGGATTCCAATATTCAGCTTCAGCTGGCGGAAAATTTCATTGCACAGGGTGTGGATTGTATCGTAATTATTCCGCAGGATGCAGATGGATGTACAGGTATTGTTGACACTTGTATGGCAGAAGGCGTACCTCTTGTATGTTTGAATTCGGTGATTCACAGTGAACATTTAGAAAAAGAAATTGGTTTTGTGGGCTCATCTAACTATGAGGCAGGTAAATTACAGGCAGAATGGCTGATTGAAAATGTGGATGATTCAGAGAGTGTAAAAATGTGTTATCAGAAAGGGTCTGACGGTTATGACCATACTGCCCAGCGGTACAATGGTCTGTTTGAGACACTTGATAAAGCCGGCTATAATTATGAGCTGAAAGCCACATTGATTTCTGAGTATATGAGAGATGTGGCCATGACAAATGCAGAAGACTGGGTTACTTCTTTTGGTGATGAAATACAGGTAATTGGATGCTGTAACGATGAAAGTGCAATGGGTACACTTCAGGCTTATCAGGCGGCAGGCCTTGCGGAAAATGTAAAAATTCTTGGAATTGATGCTAACCAGGACTGCCTGAAAGAAGTTAAGGAAGGAAAGATTTCCTGTTCTGTATTCCAAAATGCCATGGGACAGGCTAAATGGGGAGCTGTTTCTGCATATGATGCCTGTGCGAAGGGAAAAAAAGAAACAGCCAGTTTTTCCATTCCTTTTGAAACTGTTGACGCTGAAAATGTGGAAGAATATCTTGATTAAAAAGCAACGGAATCTTTGAATAATAAACAATATGTAAATATTAAAAAAATTATATGGAGGAATTAAAAATGGCAACAGAAATGACTACACACACAGCTTTTGACGCACCAGGCCCCGCAATATCAAACGACACCACGTACTCTTATCTGCCAATCGAATATACCCCAAAGGACGTGGAGATTATCAGAAATCTGGCGTCAGAGTATATGGAATATGCAGCACTGCCGGTACAGAAGGAAACGGCAAAATTATGGGAAAAGGTAAACGACCTGGAATCTGCACGGCCAGTGTTATGGCACAACGAGCTGCCATGGCATGAGATGAATGGGGAGGGAGAGCTGACCAATCAAACTTCCACACCTTTTACAAAAAGGATTGAAGATGAACTTCTGCGGAAAATCTATCTGTGGAAACATATGAGAGCCGACATGGTACTGGAGCCGGTCTTCTATTCACCGATGATCATACAAAACTCTGGGATGGGAATGTCCATTACCGAGGAGACAGCGGCGACGGATACAGAGAATGTAATTGTAAGCCATAAATTCATTCCCCAGATTGTAACCATAGAAGATACAGAAAAAATTGTCACTCCCAAGATAACCCTGGATCAGAAAAAAACTCAGGATACATACGAAGCATATCAGGATATTTTTGGAAATACTATGCCGGTGGAAATAAAAGGCGTACAGGGATTTTGGTTTGCGCCAATTGACGATGTGGTCCAGTTAATGGGAACCAATGAGCTGCTTCTGAACGTGGCCATGGAGCCGGAGCTGGTACACGCGTCAATGAAAAAAATCGTAGACGCCTATATGGGCGCCCTGGACCAGTATGAAGCCCTGGGCTGCCTGGGCTCCAACAATCTGAATTACCGGGTGGGCTCCGGGGCTTACGGTTACTCATCCAAACTGCCCCGCGGCCCCATGAAAGGCATGAAATGCGCGGATATGTGGGGCGCATCTGCCAGTCAGTTTTTTACTTCCGTTTCCCCGGACATGCAGGACGAGTTTTCCATTGCCTATGAAAAACCATGGCTGGAGCGTTTCGCGTACAGCTATTATGGCTGCTGTGAGCGTCTGGATCAGAAAATGGATGTGCTGAAGAAGATTAAAAACCTGAGAAAAGTATCCTGCAGCCCATGGAGTGACACCGCCCGTATGGCAGAATTACTGGGCAGGGACTACGTGGTTTCTCTGAAACCCAGCCCGGCGTGCTTTGCCTTTGATACCTTTGATGAAGACGCCGTCCGGCGGGAGATGAAAGAAAAACTGGAACTTTTAAAAAATTGTAATGTGGAAATTATTATCAAAGATGTGAGCACTGTCCGCTATAAACCCCAGAGACTCTGGAGGTGGGTAGAAATTGTGACAGAACTTTGCAGATAAAAAATGAAGATGGTTTCTAATCTGCGGCATTCCTGTTGATCAAAGGTATGCCGCAGAGTGAAACCATGCAGGCTGCTCTATCTGCTGAAAAAGGGATTTTCTGCTACTTCCAAACCACGCGGGGCTTCCTTCGCGGTGCGGTTCTCGGGTAATCTTTGGCAGAATATCCCAGCAGCATACAGGCCTTGATGGTCTCATCTTCAATTCCCAGCCACTTTTTCAATTCCCTATTCTTCTCGGCAATTCTTACCACATAACCATTATACAGCACTCCCATTCCCAGGGAAACAGCCATAGTCTCAATATTCTGAGCGGCCAGGCCAGCGTCCAGAGGCCAGTCGGAAGTGATGAATAACACGGCAGGGGCATTCCGGAACAGATAATCGTCGGAGGCGTCTATTTTCCTGCGATGGTTGAAAGCGATATAGGGCATCAGCTCCCGGGGGACATGTCCGCCTTCCCTCTTTTCCAGCTCATCAATAAAACCCCAGATACGCTGTTTCAGTTCTTCCAGTTCATCCTGGACGACCACAAAACAGCAGTTCTGATTATTCTTTGCCGTAGCAGTATAGCGTCCGGCCTGAACCAGAAGATTCAGGTTTTCCTGTGAGATTTTATCCGGTTTATAGCTGCGGATACTGCGGCGGAATTTAATTGCGTGCAGGACATTTTCCGGGTTTAGCTGAAAACTGCCGGCATCATATTCTTCCACATCATCCATATCATATTCCGGGATTGATACTGCATGTTCCGGGCAGATTGCCACACAGTGGCCGCATTGCAGACACTCATTTTTTACATACGCCTTCTCCTCTTTTAGCTCAATATTAAGAGCAAGGCAATCATCGGCACATAGGCCACAGCCGATACATCTCTCTTGATCAATTTTGACCATTATATCACATCACTTTCTGTAGAATTTCATGTTTTAATTATTATATAGATAATTAAGGGGATTTTCAATATTATTTTCGCAAAATAAATGCGGCTTTGTACTTTCTTATTGACATGGCGAAAGAGTAATGATACAATGACATCAACTACTAATCAATAAACAGTAGTTTGACGTGCATAAAAACCAGAGATTATTTTAGAAAGGAGCAGCGGGTGAATGAAAAGGAAGAAAAGAAAATGCCAGCCACAGATATGGTCAGAACAGGAATACCTGTTTCGCCTGGGCAGGAATTTATTGTTTTATTTTCCGGCAGAACAGGTAATGGAAATATTGGCAGACTATAAAGAATACTTTCATTCAGGCAGTGAGAAAAGAACTGTGGAAGAAAATATAAAGCAGTGGGGCACTCCTGTAGAAATCACACAGGCTCTATTAAAGGAATATCCCCAGGCCAGGAGGTATGCGGCTAAATGGACGCTGCTCTGGGGAGCTGTTTTGATATTTTCTGTTTTTGCAATGTTTCATATACAAAATGGCGTTTACCTTACAATAGCGCTGCCACCGCTTTCCCTGTTTGGGGCCATGCATGGCAGGGCACAGAACAGGCTGGAGCACTATTTCTAGAGAACCAGGCCAGAGGGGAAAATCCTGACAGTCCATATTCTGACAGCGGTATTTGTCATTTTATCA
>CANSYV010000083.1 GCA_947651335.1 uncultured Lachnospiraceae bacterium | reverse complement strand
AGGATGCCATAAAGAAGTATATCCGGGAACAATCAGAAGAGACCCGAAAAGAAGACAGATGAGGCGGTGGAGCAGATTCTGAATATGTTCGCCAAGACAAAAAGCAACTGGGAATTCGTGCAGATTGCCAAGAAACAGAAATTTATTTAAAGAACTTGCATTTGAAGAAGGAATATGCTATAATTCAATGACTGTTTAGGAACTGTAAAGAAATAGGAAATAAGAATACGAAACAGACAGGGGTGATAACAAATGAAAGAAGCAATCCAACCAGAATATTATCAGGCGGAAGTGACCTGTAACTGCGGAAATACATTTACCACAGGTTCCACAAAAAAGGAAATCCACGTGGAAATCTGTTCCAAATGCCATCCGTTCTATACCGGACAGCAGAAGGCGGCACAGGCACGGGGACGTATTGATAAATTTAATAAGAAATATGGTCTTCAGTAAGGATCTGCTCAAGGATCTGTCACGAAAGAGGCATAGTGAATGAACAGGGTGAGGTGGATTATCTCGCCCTATTTTTCGTTGGAGGTAGTAAAATGAAGTCGTCAAATATCGGCGGACAGGCCGTCATGGAAGGCATTATGATGCGCCATGGGGACGTATATTCAGTGGGAGTGCGCAGACCTGACGGTGGGATTGAGATAAAAGTAGAAGATTATAAAAGTGTATTTGGAAAACATGGGTGGATGAAATGGCCTCTGATGCGGGGCGTTGTCAGCTTTGTGGATTCCCTGGTGGTGGGCACCAAGTGTCTCATGTATTCTGCCTCCTTTTTTGAGGAGGAAGAGGAGGTACAGCGGGAGCCTGAGAAACAAAAGAAGCTGGACAATCTGTTTATTTACGGCACAGTTTTTGTGGCGCTTCTTTTGTCCATCGGCCTGTTCATGGTTCTGCCCTATTGGATTGCCCAGGGGGTGAAATATCTCACCGCGTCGGATATGGCCTTTGCCGCGGCGGAGGCAGTTGTGAGAATCGTGCTGTTTCTCATCTATCTGCTGCTGATCTCCCGCATGGAGGATATCCAGCGGACGTTTATGTACCACGGCGCGGAGCACAAATGTATCAACTGTGTGGAAAACGGCCTGGAGCTGACAGTGGAAAATGTGATGAAAAGCTCCCGCCAGCATAAACGGTGCGGGACCAGTTTCCTGTTGTTTGTGATGGTGGTCAGCGTGATTATCCATTTCGGGATCACTTTGCTGCCTATTGAGACCAAGTGGATGCAGATTTTGCTGCGGATTGTTCTGCTTCCGCTGATTGCGGGGATTTCTTATGAATTTATCCGCTGGGCGGGCAGCAGTGACCAGGGGCTGATTTCTCTGTTAAGTAAGCCGGGGCTGGCACTGCAGAAGCTGACCACCCGGGAGCCGGAACCGGATATGGCCCAGGTGGCCATTGAGGCAGTGGAGGCTGTCTTCGACTGGAGGGCTTATCTGGCCGGAAGTGAAGAGACTTCAGTGCCAAGAGAGAAGGACGCGGCTGAATCAGTGCCGGAAGAGGTCTCGGTATGAAACGGGAAGACCGGCTGACTCTGGGGCAGATATGGAAAAGAGGAACTGCTTTTCTGGAAGAAAAAGGAGTGCCGGATGCGGGGCTGGATGCCTGGTATCTTATGGAGGAAGTGTGGCAGATAGACCGTGCTTATTACTATACCCACAGAGATGATGTGCTGGAAGAGGACGGCAGGCGGCAGAAACAATTCGCTGATTACCTGGACAGGCGGGGAAAACGGGAGCCTCTGCAGCATATTCTGGGGCGGGCATGGTTTATGGAGCTGGAATTTGTGGTGAATCCCCATGTGCTGATTCCCCGCCAGGACACGGAAGTTCTGGTGGAGGAGGCGAGAAAGCTGCTGCGGCCGGGCCAGCGGGTGCTGGATATGTGTACCGGAAGCGGCTGTATTGTGCTGAGTCTGCTTTATCACTGTAAAGGGGCAGAAGGCACCGGGGTGGATATCTCCCCAAAGGCGCTGGAAACGGCCAGGGAGAACAGCCGCCGCCTGGGGATTGCGGCTGAATTTATAGAAAGTGATCTGTTTGCGCAGGTGGAGGGAAAGTATCATATGATTGTATCCAATCCCCCCTATATACCAGGAGGGGAGATTGACCTGCTGATGGAGGAAGTGGGCAGATATGACCCCCGCCTGGCCCTTGACGGGGGAGGGGACGGCCTGGATTTTTACAGGAGGCTGCTGGCAGACAGTGCCGGATATCTGCGGCCGGGGGGCATACTGCTGATGGAAATCGGTTCCAGTCAGGGGGACTGGGTGCAGTCACATATGGAGGCCGCAGGATACCGGCAGGTGAGGCGGCTGAGGGATCTGTCCGGCCAGGAGCGGGCTGTTCTGGGATATTCCCCGGATATAGAGGGTTGTATGTAGGAGGAAAACATGTTTGATAAATTAGAAAATCTGCTGATTCGGTTTGAGGAATTGCTGGGAGAGCTGGGGCAGCCGGATGTGGCGGGAAACCCGGAGCATTTTCAGAAATTGATGAAGGAGCAGAGCGATCTGCAGCCAGTGGTGGATACGTATCAGGAATATAAAAAGTGCAGGCAGACAGAGGAGGACAGTCTGTCCATGCTGGAAGAAGAATCAGATGAAGAAATGCGGGAAATGCTGAAAGAGGAGCTGGCAGAGTCCAAAAAACGCATGGCAGAGCTGGAGAAGGAGCTGAAGATTCTTCTTCTGCCCAAAGACCCCAATGATAATAAAAATGTAATTGTGGAGATCCGGGCAGGAGCCGGCGGAGATGAGGCAGCCCTTTTTGCGGCGGATATTTACCGGATGTATGTAAAATACGCGGAGAGCAGACGGTGGAAGACAGAGATGCTCAGTCTGAATGAGAACGGCATCGGCGGATTTAAGGAAGTGGTGTTTATGCTCAACGGGCAGGGGGCATATTCCCGGCTGAAATACGAAAGCGGGGTACACCGTGTCCAGAGGGTGCCGGAGACAGAGTCTGGCGGGCGTATCCACACCTCCACTATAACCGTGGCCATTATGCCTGAGGCGGAGGAGATTGATTTCCAGCTGGATATGAATGACTGTAAGTTCGACGTGTTCCGGGCTTCCGGAAACGGGGGACAGTGCGTCAACACCACGGATTCCGCCGTGCGGCTGACTCATATTCCCACAGGTCTGGTGGTTTCCTGCCAGGATGAGAAATCCCAGCTGAAGAATAAGGAAAAGGCGCTGAAGGTTCTGCGTTCCAGACTGTACGAGATGGAACTGGAAAAGCGCCACGACGCGGAGGCGGAGGCCAGAAGGAGCCAGGTGGGCACAGGGGACCGTTCAGAGAAGATCCGGACGTATAACTTTCCCCAGGGAAGGGTCACTGACCACAGAATCAAGCTGACCCTTCACCGCCTGGAGGCTGTGCTGGGAGGAGATCTGGAAGAAATTATTGACAGCCTTATCGCTGCGGACCAGGCCCTGCGGCTGAGCCGCCTGAATGAAGAAGCATAAAAAGGCAAAAGAAGGGAGCGGCACAGATGAAAAAAACATCATTGGTGATTATGGCTGCGGGAATTGGGAGCCGGTTTGGCAAGGGAATCAAGCAGCTGGAGCCAGTGGGGCCAAACGGTGAGATTATTATGGATTATTCCATTTACGACGCCCTGCAGGCCGGCTTTAATAAAGTGGTATTCATTATACGCCGGGATCTGGAAAAAGATTTCCGGGAAGTGATTGGAAGCAGAATCGAGAAGCGGACAGAAGTTGAGTATGCCTTTCAGGAGCTGGAAGATGTGCCAGCCGGGTTCTCCTGCCCGCCAGAGAGAGTAAAGCCCTGGGGCACCGGGCAGGCTGTGCTGGCTGCAAGAGAGTTCCTGAGAGAACCTTTCGCGGTGGTCAACGCGGATGACTATTATGGAAAAGAGGCATTCTCCAAAGTTCATGAATATCTTATAGAAGACCGTGTTTCCTCCGGGAAGCTGGATATCTGCATGGCTGGATTTATTCTGGGCAACACCCTGAGCGATTACGGAGAGGTGACCAGGGGCATCTGCCGCATGGACAAAGAGGGCAGGCTGCTGGGGGTGGATGAGACCAGGAACATTCGAAAGGTGCCCGGGGGAGCCTGTACAGTCTGTCCGGACGGCACAGAAAAGGCTCTGGACCCGAAAGCGCTGGTTTCCATGAATATGTGGGGGCTGACTCCGGAATTTGTCCGGGAGCTGGAACAGGGATTCAAAGAATTTTTATCCCAGTGGGGTCAAAAGGATCTGAAGAAAGAATACCTGCTTCCGGATATTGTGGACCGGCTTATCGGAGAGGAAAAGGCCGCGGTTTCAGTATTAAAGACGAAAGATGTCTGGTTCGGCGTCACCTACCAGGAGGATAAATATGTGGTCAGAGAGGCATTTGCCAATCTGATACGCAGGGGCGTATATCCGGAAAAATTATAGCTTCATAAGGAGGAATGGAACAATGGGAAAATATTTTGGTACGGACGGTTTCCGCGGGGAGGCCAACACAGTCCTTACGGCGGAGCACGCATTTTTGGTGGGGCGTTTTCTGGGATGGTATTACGGGCAGGGGAAAAAGGCGCAGATTGCCATCGGAAAAGATACGAGAAGAAGCAGCTACATGTTTGAATATGCCCTGGCAGCCGGACTCACCGCGTCAGGGGCAGATGCCTTTTTGCTGCATGTGACCACCACACCCAGTGTTTCTTATGTGGTGCGGACAGAGGATTTTGACTGCGGGATTATGATTTCTGCCAGCCACAACCCATTTTATGATAACGGAATCAAGATTATCAGCGGCACGGGGCAGAAGATTGAGGCGGCTGTGGAGGAACAGATTGAGAAATATCTGGACGGGGAATACCGGGAGCTTCCTCTGGCAACAGGGGCGGATATCGGGCGCACCGTTGACTTTTCCGCGGGGAGGAACCGGTACATCGGGTATCTCATGTCCATACCTGCCCATGCCTTTAAAAATGTGAAAGTGGGGCTGGACTGCTCCAACGGAAGCGCCTCTGCCATCGCAAAAAGTGTGTTCGACGCTCTGCGGGCAAAGACGTATGTGATTCACAATACCCCGGACGGCACCAATATTAATACCAACTGCGGCTCCACTCATATTGAAGTGATGCAGCAGTTTGTGAGAGAACAGGGGCTGGATGTGGGATTCGCCTATGACGGGGACGCGGACCGGTGTATTGCTGTTGACCATATGGGAAACGTGGTGGACGGAGATAAGATTCTCTATATCTGCGGCAAGTATCTGAAAGAGCAGGGAAAACTGGCAAATAATACCATTGTGACCACTGTTATGTCAAACCTGGGGCTGTATAAGGCTCTGGACAGGGAAGGGATTTCCTATGAGAAGACGGCAGTGGGGGACAAATATGTCTGTGAAAACATGATGGCCAACGGGCACAGTCTGGGGGGTGAACAGTCCGGACACATTATTTTCTCACGCCACGCGGCCACAGGGGACGGCATTCTCACCTCCCTGATGCTGATGGAAGCCCTGATGGAGAAAAAGGCAGTTTTGAAAGACCTGGCGGATGAGGTAAAGATTTATCCGCAGATTTTGGAAAATGTACGGGTTTCTGATAAGAAGGCGGCCCGGGAACATCCCAGAGTACAGCAGGCCGTGGCAGCGGCGGAAGAAGCCCTGGGAGAAGACGGAAGGATTCTGGTCAGGGAGAGCGGCACAGAACCGCTGGTGCGGGTGATGGTGGAAGCTTCCACCCAGGAACTGTGCAGGCAGTATGTGGACCAGGTGGTACAGGTGATGCGGGAAGAAGGATTGACGGCGGAGTAAGCTCTATGAAAAGGAAACGTATCCTGCTGGCGGCATTGGGAGCGGCATGGCTTCTTTCTGCCTGCGGCGGGGAAAAGCAAAAAGCCTATGAGGATGCCTGTGAAAAACTGGAGCAGGGAGAGTACGCGCAGGCTTTGAAAGGTTTTCAGGAATCTGTGGACCGGGATGTGAAGGTGCCCCAGTCCCAGCGGGGAATGGGAATTGCCCATATGAAAATGGGAAATTACGATCAGGCCGTGTCACTTTTCGGGTATGCGTTGGAGGAAGAGGACGGCAAAAAGTTCAGAAAAGATGTGCTGTCTTATAAGGCTGCCGCGGAATATGAAAGCGGAAAGCTCAACGAAGCCCTGGAGAGCTGCGAGGCCATCAAGGAAATCGGCGCGGACGCGTCCTGCTATTTTCTGGTGGGCCGTATCGGGCTGGAACTGGACCAGTATGACGCGGCTAAGAGCAACTTTGACGCCGCGGCAGAACAGGACACCAGTTATAGCATGTTTCTGGATATTTACCAGGCTTATACGGAAAAGGATATGCAGGCTGACGGGAAAGAGTATCTGACCCGGGCTCTGAACTTAAAACCCGAGGGCGGAGAGGATTATTATCAGAGAGGCCGCATTTATTATCTCATGGAGGATTTCCCCAGCGCCCAGGAAGAACTTCTGAAGGCTGGGGAGATGGAAACGAAGGAAGCGGAAACGAAGGCGAAG
>CANSYV010000082.1 GCA_947651335.1 uncultured Lachnospiraceae bacterium | reverse complement strand
CAATTTTCCCTGCCATTTTTCGTGTAGCATAAGCGCTTTTTCAGGGTATCTTTCCGTACTACGGTGCCGCACAGATATTCGGGAAAATATTTTTTGTCATCTTTTAACACCTTCACATCAGATGCCGCCAGACGGCCGTCAGTGGTGAAGACATTGATCACGTCTGCTTTTTTCTCTGCCACGGCATCGTATTTCACAGAAAAGGTCATGTCCAGGCTCTCTTTAAAAGTGAAACCGTAGGCATCACACAGCCCTCCATATCCGTCCTGGCGTTCAAAGAATCCGGGTTCTGCCCCGAATATGAGCTTTTCTGATACAGACGCCAGGTCTGAGTATGTCTTAAGTCCGTATTTCTCTGCCACATCTTTGGAAACTGCCAGTCCATAGGAATTGTTAAATCCGTAGAGCCCTGCCCAGCGCAGGTCAAATTTATCTTCATATTCCTGGAACAGCTGGGTGTTGAGGGCTTTTGTATCGGGAATATCCGTATGTTTCAAAGTATTCAGCCATGCGGTCCCGGTATATTCCGGATACAAATCGATCTCGCCCTCAACGATTGCCGGGTGGAGTACCGTTTCCCCGCCGGACAGGTCCCCCATGACTTCCACGGAAATATCGCTGTCCTGCTCAATGAGGGTTACCAGCATACTGGCCAGGATGGCTTCTTCGGCGGTATTGTCATAGCCTAAGATGATCTTATTTTCTTCTTTTTTTCCGCAGGCGCCAAGAAGAAGGCATGCGCATAAGAAAGCAGCGCCTGACAGCATCAATGGGATGTTTGGTTTCCTCATACTTTCCACCTCTTTTTCACGTGCTTTTCCAATAAACCGAAGACAATATCCGCCGCAATGGCCATGAGGGCAATCAGGATACTTCCGGCGATCATCAGGGCACTGTTGTTGGTTGCAATGCCCCGGTAAATGGCAGAACCCAGACCTCCCGCGCCGATGAAGGAGGCAATGCCGGCAATGGAGATCACCATGACTACCATATTTCTGACGCCTGCTAAGATCACAGAGAATGCCATGGGAAGCTGTATACGCAATAGTATCTGCCATTTGGTGCTCCCCATGCCTGCCGCAGCCTCAAGAATATCGGCATCTACCTGGCATAAACCGGTGTACGTATTGCGGATCATGGGGAGCAGGGCATAGACGGTCAAAGCGGTGACGGCTGTTTTTTCCCCGATTCCGGTTAATGGGATTAAAAACCCGAACATGGCAATATCAGGGATGGTATACAGCATATTAACCAGGCTCAGTACCAGCTGCGCGGATTTTTGATATTGGTTTATCAGAATTCCCAGCGCCAGGCCCATAAAGCCGGCCAAAAGGATCGCCGATGCGGCCAGCATCATATGTTCCAAGAGCAGTTCCAGGAACCATTCTCTTCGTTGGATCAAAATATCTGCTATATCTGTGATCATAAAACCCCGTCCTTTTTAACTTGCCCCGGCTGCAGTCTCATTATCCTCCACCAGCAGCTGCTGGATGCGCGCTTTATTGCGGCGCCGGAAAATGATTGATGCAGCAAGTGTCAGCACTCCGGATGCCAGCAATATGTAATACAGACGGTTGTAAGCGCCTTCTTCGCCCATCCGGTCCAGCCAGATTCCAATAAACGTGGGCATAAATGCATCGGCGCTGTATATGATCGTGGAGATGATTCCGAAGGCATTTCCCGTATCCTGCATGGGGATTCCCGCTTCTCGGATCTGGATGAATTTTTGGCTGCGGAAAAGACCGGTTAAAATGATCTCAACGGCCAAAAGGGCGATAAATACAGGAAGATATTTTCCCTCTTTTGGCAGCAGGATAAAGACAGCCAGAATCACCATATAGACCCAGGTACAGGCTTCCAGGCAGAAGGTGGGCCCTTTCTTTTTGACCAGGAAGGAACCGCAGAACGCGCCCAGGGGTTTCAGCCAGGCATTCATGGTGCCGATGTAGGCGATGGTGGCCACGGAAGCGCCGAATACTCCAGCCATATCCCCCAGATAGGAGCCGATACAGGAACCGATGTTGTAACCGCCGAAAGCAATAGCGACACACAGCAGCAGGTCGGGATTTTTCAGCAGACGTATGGTCTGTTTTACCGTGCTTTCTGTGGAGAGAATAGTCTCGCCTTTAACTTCCTCTTTGTCATCTTCTTCCACCTCATCGTCAAAGACAAACAAGGAGATAACCGCGAACACCAGCAGGAAACCGGCGTAAAACCAGATGACAAAACGAAGGCCGGCCACCATATCCACAAATTTCGTGAATAAAAATACAATAAATGTGCTGATGAACATCTCGCCCAGTCCCCGGACTGTCTGCAGCCAGGAAAATGCCCGGTTTTCATCGCCTATGCTGCGCCCGAATATACGGTTGCATTTGAGCATGGTATCCCAGAATGTTACCGTGGTGGTGACACCCATAACTGCGTACAATATGAGACATACCCGGTAGCTGGGCCACAGTCCCAGGATAAAGTTGCAGATTGCCGTACCCAGAAAAGATACGAACATCAGCCAGCGGGGGGAGACCTTATCCGCGATAAAGCCTCCGATTAAGTATCCCACCACTGCAATCCATCCGTACACGGCATAGAGAACGCCGAACTGGGTGTTTGTCACAGACATGGCCTCGATAAATGCGTCGTAAAAGCTGGCCCTGCAGAATAAGATGTACATGATTCCAAATGCCCCAAGGGCGCAAGTGATGAACTGCAGCCATGCTTTCATGGATAGTTTTTTCCTCATAAATATCCCCCTTTTCTCTAGATAATTGAATGATATTCTTCCGGAAGAAGCCGGCGCAGAATTCCTTTGCGGTCTTCGTCCAGGTCAGGTTCTGTGTATTCTTCGATGCGCTTCTGCCATACAGGTGTCAGACGGTCCTCTGCGATTGGACAGCTGTTGGCAAACCAGCTGTTGTGGGGGTCCCGGATATCATATTTCGGCTCGAAGAATTCCTTGCGGTAAATGGGCAGAACACGTCCCAGATAATTTCCCATGGTGCCTTTCTCTTTGATCTCATCGAAGCGGAAGGTCTCGTCACTGACTTCATAGCCTTCCATCAGATGCCTGCATTTCAGGACACATTCTTCATCCCAGATGAATTTCTCATATCCGATGGAGTTCATGGAGTCCAGCAGGCCGCAGGCCATGGGCAGCAGATCCGCGTGGAGCAGATGAGCGCTTAATATGTTCATAAATGTCTCCGCCCCGCACTGGATATCCAGCACTTTGGATTCTGTATTGCTCACCCCAGTCTGGTAGGGCAGTCCGTAAAAACGTGCCATCCGCTCTGTGGTGGCGCAGGCCCACATAGCCTCAATGCCGCCGTATGCAGGAGCCAGATGCCGCATATCATTGGAAGAAAAACGGGTGCAGTACAGAACAGGCGCGCCGGGGCGTACCAGCTGGGAATACACGATTCCTGCCAGAACCATGGCATTTCCAAGGGTATAGGCTCCCGCCATGGTCTGGGGTCCGGAAGCGCCCAGTGTCACGCCGCTGACGAACAGCACTGCCTGGCCGGCTGCTGACAGGACTTTTACAGCCTCACACATATCCTGTGCCATCTGCATGGGGCCTACCGTACATGCCATGCCGGTGAGGATGGTTTTGTCTTTGATTCCGTAGAACTGCTGCATGGCTTCCAGGCATTCGGCCACCACTTTTTCCCCGCCCAGCACAATGCCGTCCATGGGTTTGCGGCAGTATTTCAAAGCCACGCCCAGGGCGTACTGCTGGCGTTTGTCCGGTTCTACATACTGGAAATCCAGTACATAGGGATTTGACATATCAATGACTTTGCTGGTCTCATTTAATTTGTGAAAGTTCACAAGGTGCTCATGATTGGACTGCTCATAACGGTCCCCCTGCCGCACGTAGATGGGGCCGTAACAGGATTCATAGACCATGGGGGCTCCGCCTCCCACGGTGATATATTCGCCGTCTCTGTTATAAAGGTCATAAGACTTGGGGACAGTTTTCAGGGCATTCTCCAGCATTTCCCGGCTGATATACACTGTCTGGCCGTCCACTTTTGCGCCGTGCTTTTTGAAAAGCTCTACGGCTTCGTCGGAGTGGAAGGATGCCCCTACTTCGCTTAAGATTTTTACGGTCATCTCATGGATCTGTTCGATCTCCTGGTCTGTTCCAATGGAATAGTGAATCTGCATACTTTTTCCTCCTGTAGGTTTTTTATAAAATAAATTTGCACGCCGTCAAAATATCAAATAAGTCGTCCGTTTCCAGACGGATGGTATGGGAGTCTACGGCCTCAAATCCCGGGAAATATGACATTTTCAGCGCTTGTGGATGTTCTTTATAGCAAACTTCAAATACATAGTGTTCCGGCAGGGTGCACAATGCGCCGGACAGGTCCTGCTTCAGCGCGTTTTTGACCCCTTCGCCTGTGAGCCGGACGGCAAGGCTGGGGGCAATGGATTTGGTATAAGCGCCTTTTCCCTCTTTTACCGCCAGGGTCTGCAGTTTTGGGTGCAGGTCTTTGGACATTTCACATAATGCCCGGTCGCCCTGGAGAAATACGGTGGGAACACCCTCGCAGGCGCACGCGTAGCTGTAGAGATGAAATTCACTGCAGGATACACCGTTTAATTTCATCCAAAAAGGATTGCGGGTCATGGTATGGGACAGGGGATTGCCCGGGTGTCCCGCCGGTGCATGGCATCCCAGGAATATGGCCGCGTCGAAGCTGGGGTCACAGCCGTCCGCCATGTCATAGGGATGTCCGCTCCAGCTGCGGATCACTTCACAGCATTCTGGAAGTTTCGTCACATCAATATTCGTTCCCCAGTCATGGGCATCGTTTACCAGTATATAGTCTGCTCCGGCGGCAATGGCGCCCTCGCAGGCGGCTGCTGCTTCACGGGTCATCTGGTCTGCGTGATACTGGGTCTTGTCTGCGTGGTTTGTGATATCCACTTCGTCCCAGCGGGTGGTGGTGGTGATTCCTTCGATATCACAGGTAATAAATACTTTCATATCATATATCTCCTTTAGTATGCCTCCTTATGCGGCTGCCCATTCACGGCAGATGCGGACAGTTTCCTGAGGGAGAATGGCCCACGCGTCTGCGCCGATGAAAGAACATCCTTCTGCGTTTACAGGGTTGCCGCCCACAATAATATGTACCCCTTCCCGAAGCCCTGCAGCCTTAAATGCCTCCACAGTGTCCTTCATGGAATCAATGGCCAGCGTCAGCACACCGCTGAGGCCGATAATGGTAATCCCGTTTTCCTTTGCTTTTTGAACAATCTCTTCCGGTTCCACGTCAATGCCCAGGTCCAGCACTTCCAGGCCTCCGGCTTCCAGCATGGCCCGGACAATGTTTTTACCGATATCGTGGAGATCCCCTTTGACGGTGCATAAGATCATTTTTCCGATGGATTCTCTGCCGTCTCCGGAGAGCGCCGGGCGGATGATATCCATAACCCTTCCCATGAGTTCTCCGGCAAACACCAGATCTCCCACAAAGTATTCCCCGTCCTCGAAGCGGCGTCCCACCACCTCAAGGCCCTCCTGGCATGCCTGCATACACAGGTCTGCGCCTTCTCCCTGTGCCGCCATGATGTCGTTGGCGGCCTGGATCATTACATCCTCATCCAGTTCTTCCATTGCTTCTCTCATTTTTTCCAGTGTCATCATTGTGTATTCCTCCTTTTTTATTGGGCTTTTTGTATCGTTCCGATTTTCCCCTGACGGTAAGCTTTGTTATAGTTTCTGCAGCAGCGGTCCCGGTCCATGAGTACATCCACAGCCAGCGCTGTTGCGGTTACATCCCTGTTGGACGGGTCGATGATGGCGCTGTCCATTCCCGCAGACATAGCAAGTGCCAGGAAGTTCAGGTTTATGGCTTTGCGAAAGGGCATCCCAAAGGATATGTTGGACAGCCCTGACGTGGTGAGTACCGTGGGGTATTTCTCCTTGATGAGGCGGATGGCGTCCATAAATACGATCATGCTGTCATGCACTGCAGACACTGCCATCACCAGGGGATCGATGAAAATCCGTTCCGGGGTAATTCCGAAGTCCGCGGCCTTTTCGATGAGGGAAAAGGCGATTTCAGCCTTTTGGGGGGCTGTATAGGGAATTCCGCTGTCATCACAGGTCAGGGCGATCACTTTCCAGTCTGTCCCCTGAATCAATGGGTAGATGACCTGACATTTGTCCCCCTCACCGGAAACAGAATTGATGATTCCGGGCTTTTTCACCAGTGGAAACACCTCTTTTAAAATGTTGGCGTTGGGGCTGTCAATACAGATGGGCAGTTCTGATTCGTCCTGCACCACCTCCAGCAGCCATTTGAGAGTGTCCAGTTCTTTCTCCTGGGCCGTGCCTGCGCAGACATCCAGGTACTGGGCGCCTGCTTCTGTCTGCATCCGGGCCAGTTTCCGGATGAACGCTTCATCGCGGTTTTCAATGGCTGACGCGGCAGAAGGGATGGCGCCGTTGATTTTTTCTCCGATAATGATCATCTGCTCTCCTCCTTATCTATGCTATTAGGTTATACATCTTATATGTATTGCTAGTATATACAAGATGAATTTTATTGTCAATACTTTTTGTGAGATATTACCTTTTTACCAGAAATAGTCTGTCT
>CANSYV010000081.1 GCA_947651335.1 uncultured Lachnospiraceae bacterium | reverse complement strand
TATTCCTCATTAAGAAGCCTTTTTCTCAATTCAGTTTTTGTAACAACTTCCCAAGAGAATTCAGAGAATTTCCTATATAACGAACAAACACGCCCATATCTCCACAGAGGAAAGGAGGAATTTCATGCCTCATATTTTAAATGAACTATTAGCAGGCGGTGCGAAGGAGCAAAAGAAAGCCGCCACGCCACCCGTGACGGCTTTCTTCTCTACTGCAATATATGCGCCAATGTCTCCATCAGCACTTCCACATCCACCGGCTTGGCAATATGTGCGTTCATTCCCGCTGCAAAGGCCATCTGCCTGTCCTCCTCGAAGGCATTGGCTGTCATGGCGATGATGGGTATCTTTGCGATTTCCCCATTTTCCATACTGCGGATTCTCCGGGACGCTTCGCAGCCGTCCATAATGGGCATCTGAATGTCCATCAAAACCGCGTCAAAACGTCCTGCATCAGGTTCTGCCATAACCTCCACCGCATATGCCCCATCTTCCACCGATTCCACTATGAATCCTGCATCTTCCAGAATCTCCTCTGCGATCTCCCTGTTAAGCTCATTGTCTTCCACCAGCAGCAGACGCTTTCCTTCAAAGAGTTCACGGTTCAGCTGGGCCGCATCTTCCTTTTTCTCTGGCTTTGGCTTTTCTCCTATCACTTCCAGGAGTGTATCCCTTAACATAATGAAGAACACAGGTTTCGTGCAGAAGCCTGACACGCCTGCCTCTCTGGCCTCTTTCTCAATATGTGCCCAGTCATATGCAGTGAGCACGACAATCCTGGCATTTTCCCCCACAGCCTCCCGAATCTGCCTGGCCACATCAATTCCGCTCAGATCTGGAAGTTTCCAGTCAATCAGGAAAAAATCATACCCGTCCTTTTGACCCAGGGCAGCTTTGGCGTGGAGAACCGCCTCCCTGCCGCTCAGGGTCCAGTACGGCCGCATGCCCATCTCCATCAGCATCTTTGTGACTCCTTCGCAGACCTGGAAATCGTCGTCCACCACCAGGACGCGTGAATTCTGCAGTTCCGGGATTACCCGCTGTCTGTCGTCGGATTTTATCAGGGGAAATGTCAGTGTGACCACAAACTCTGTGCCCTGGCCGGGTTTGGAATTCACTTCTATTGTTCCGCCCATCATGTCTATGATATTCTTTGTAATAGCCATCCCAAGGCCGGTTCCCTGAATATTGCTCACCGTTGAGGTATTTTCCCGCTCAAACGGCTCGAAAACTTTCTGCACGAATTCCGGGGACATTCCGATTCCGGTATCCCTGACCCGGATTTCATATGTGCCCTGGCCCTCCGGGGCATCTTCTTTCTGCATAAGGGTAATAAAGATCTTCCCGCCTGCAGGCGTAAATTTCAGAGCATTGCTGAGCAGATTCAGCAGCACCTGATTCAAACGCAGTTTATCGCAGTATACGTTTTCATCCCGGACATCGTTCACTGACATCTGCAGCTCCATGTTCTTTGCCTGAACCTGTCCCTGGATAATGGTGTTCAAATCCTGCAGTGCCTCCGGCAGGCTGCACTCCTTCACCTCAATGGTCACCTTTCCGGATTCGATGCGGCTCATATCCAGCACATCATTGATCAGGCTGAGCAGGTGCTGGCTGGAGGCCATAATCTTCGTCAGATAGTTCTCCATCTGCTGCGGATTCTCCAGGTTCTTAAGCGCCAGGCCCGTGAACCCGATAATGGCATTCATGGGGGTGCGGATATCGTGGCTCATATTAAACAGAAACGTGCTCTTTGCCCGGCTGGCCTCCTCCATCTTGACCATTT
This sequence comes from uncultured Lachnospiraceae bacterium, assembly GCA_947651335.1. GTDB lineage: Bacteria > Bacillota > Clostridia > Lachnospirales > Lachnospiraceae > MGBC164599. Next base: position 4,909 of record CANSYV010000081.1, on the reverse strand, counting down.
CCAGACGGATTTTCTCATTTGCCCGGGATCGCATCACGAACACGGCAAACACCGCTGACATGGACACCACCAGCACTACCATCATAATTCGGCTGTTGGATAAAATACGGTTTGTGATGGGGCTGATTCTGTTGTCCACCAGATCCTCGCTGATGAGCATAGTCACATACCAATCTGTATTGTTCACTGGTTCATAATAGATATAATCCCTGTGGTCATCGTGGTAAAACTCCGAAAATCCGGCAATTCCTCTGGAAAAATTCTTTTTCATACCCTCTAAAGAATATTCTTCAAAAAAAGAAGTATATTCCTCCAGCACCTGAAATAAATTACTGCCTTCCGACAGGTCCCGCATCTCCAGGGATTTCTGCATGTAGGTGCCGTCTCTTTTCAACAGGTTACAGTGTGTCTGATTCTCGTTGGTCTGCACCACCATCACATTGTCCACTGCAATCCCGGCAAAACAGGCCGCCACCTTGGTGTCCCCCACCGGAATGTCCGCATCATTGACCGCAATTACAATCACCGATTCCTGACCTGACAGCCCGCTGAGCACCACAGCCTCCTGTGAACTCTGGGCAGCCTCCATCATTCTGGCATAATCCTTGTCCGAAAGTGTAATGCCTGCCGTGTACATCTCTCCCTGTTCATCTGCTGCCGTCAAAAACTCAAATTCATAGGCTGACCGAAGCTCACTGAGCCGCTTTTGAAGGGAACTGCCGTCGGATATATTTTCATTCTGCATATGATAAACAACCTTGTGCAGTTCACCGCTCTTTTGCTCCAGGCCGTTGGATATGGCTTCCGAACTGCGCCGGGCCATCTCTTTCAGATAAAAACGGCTGAGAGAATCTATGGCGTCCTCCGTCGCCTTTCTGGCAGAATCCACAAACCACCAATTAGAAATAATCAGCACTGCTGCTGTAAAAATCATCCCTGCCATCATACCCAGCAGGACTTTCCTGTTTTTATTATCCCTGTTCCTTCCGCTTTGTGCTTCCTCTCGTGTTGCAGCCATCTCATCGCCTCCGTATACTTCTGTTTTTTATCTTACCACGAAACCACAGGCATATCAAGAACGCTGCTGTAAAAAAGGACTTTCTTCTTAACTACGAGAAAAACAGCCAGATACGGACATCTGGCTGTTTTTCCCACAAATCACATATTATTCTGCCTTACCATCGCTGCCGCACACGCGGATACGCTTCATCACCTGTTCCTTCACCGCAGGCATGCCAGCCTTTCCAAGGGCTTTGGGGTCATAAGTCTCCGGTTTTTCTTTCAGCAGTTTTTTCACCGCATCGGTATACGCTGCCCTCAGCTCTGTTGCAAAATTCACTTTACACATTCCCCGTTCCACACATTCCCGTACATCTTCATCGCTCAGTCCTGAGGAACCGTGAAGCACCAGAGGAACAGACACCACCTTTTTAATCTCACTAATCCGCTCTTTATCCAGAACCGGTGTTCCCTCATAAAAGCCGTGGGCCGTTCCGATAGCCACAGCCAGAGAATCCACCTGGGTCTGCTCCACAAACTCTTTCGCCTCCATGGGATCTGTATTGGTGTCCGCCTCAGCCTCGTGGTCGTCCTCTTTTCCTCCCACTTTGCCCAATTCCGCTTCCACCGGAAGTCCTTTTGCATGAGCCGCTTCCACCACTTTCTTTGTGACAGATACGTTTCCCGCGAAGTCTTCTTTGGAGCCATCAATCATCACAGAAGTATAACCGTTTTCCATACACTGACAGGCCAGTTCATAGCTGTCCCCGTGGTCCAGGTGCAGGCAGACCGGCACACTTGCCTTCTTTGCCTCAGCCGCCACAATGGCCGCAAAAGTCTCTACTGTCCCGTATTTCACCGTAGAGGGTGTGGTCTGCAGCATCACCGGGGCACGCAGTTCCTCCGCAGCCGCAATCACTGCCTTTACCATCTCCATATTCTCCACATTAAAGGCTCCCACCGCATATCTGCCCTCCTGGGCTTTTTTCAACATTTCTTTGGATGTTACAAGTGGCATATCTCTCATTCCTCCTTACGCTTCACTGTCAATGAGTATCTTCCCCTTTACTGTACCCGGGGTTTTATATAAGGCAAACGCATCCGCAATCTGACTCAAAGGCATTCTCTTAAAAATAAACGATTCGTCGAACTTCAGAGCTCCCGTCTTGAAATAATGGGAGGTCAGTTCCCATTCATGGCCGGGAAACGGTGAACTATATGACATCCAGGAACCAGTCAGGGTAAATTCTTTCCGATTCATTTTCTCCCATTCATCCACTGTAAAGCTCAGCTCTTTGGTTGGTGTCCCCACAAAGCATACGCCGGCTTTATTGGCCGCCAGGTCAAATGCCATTTTCATGGTAATGGTATTCCCCGCTGTCTCATAGACATAATCGAATCCCTTTCCACCAGTGAGTGCTGCCGCCTGTTCCATAAAATCCCCATCCAGTGTATTAATTCTCGCCGAAGCACCCAGCCGTCCGGCCAGCTGAAGCCTCTCCGGGGCAATATCGAATACCACTACCTGGCTGGCTCCGAATATCTTGGCCCACTGCATCACAAACATGCCAATGGTTCCGCCGCCCAAAACAGCCACCGTCTTTCCACCAGTGTACCCAGTCCGCTCCAGACCGTGGAGAGCCACTGTGGCAGGCTCAAAGAACGCCCCCTGCTCGAAAGTCACTTCATCGGAAAACTTCACAGCATTTAACTCCGGCACCACCACGTACTCCGCGAAACTGCCGAATTCCCGGGAACCGATAAAGCTGTAATGCCTGCACAGAGAATAATTTCCCTTCTGGCAGTCTTCGCATTCCATACAGGGCACCAGAGGCACTCCCGCAGCCCGGTCCCCAGGCTTCAGGCGGGTGACTCCCGGACCCACTGCCTCCACTGTGCCGGAAAACTCATGTCCCAGCACATTGGGATAAAAGTGGCAGGCATCTCCATTAACCCTGGGCACATCCGAGCCGCAGATTCCCGTATACTTTACTTTAATGAGAACCTGCTTTTCCCCTGGCACCGGCTTTTCAATCTCTTCATAGCGGATATCGTCCCGCCCGTGTACAACTCCTGCTTTCATTGACTTCCTCCTGTTTTCTTCATAAGCGCCTTCAAACTGTCATAGAGTTCCAGATATCTCTCATAATATCTTTCATATGTTTCATGGGCCTGGGGATTGGGCTCGTGGATTCTGGTAATCTTCACCGTCTGCTCCACCGCCTCCTGAAAACTCCTGTAAACTCCTGTCCCCACGCCGGCCAGAATCGCCGCCCCCAGGGGAGTGGCCGTATCCGAGGAGGGCACCACAATCCGCTTACCGGTCACGTCAGCCTTAATCTGGGTCCACAAAAGAGAATTGGCAGAGCCGCCCACAGCCCGCAGTTCCTCCACCCGTGCCCCCGCATGCTCCGCGATCTTAAGATTGTGGTTCAGGGCATAGGCCACACCCTCCATGGACGCCCGGACAAAATGCCCTTTGGTCTTGGAAAAATCCAGGCCGTAATATACGCCTTTGGCGTCATCATCCCAGATAGGGCTTCTCTCCCCTGCCATATAGGGGAGGAAAATCAGGCCATCGCTGCCTGGGGGGATATCCTTGGCAATGTCATTCAGCTGTTCCAGTGATGACCTGCCAAGTTTTGTCTGCATTTCCCTCTCGTAGTCTGCAAATTCCTTCTCAAACCAGCGCATTACACTGCCGCCTCCAGTGGTCCCCCCCTGGAGAAGCCATCTGCCAGGAACCACATGATGGCTGAGAATCAGCCTGGGATCTGCCGCGTAATCTTCCAGGCAGATACTCATGCCACCCGCCTGGCCGCCCTGCTCCTGGGTCTCTCCTGTCTCCAGCACACCTGCTCCCAGTGTGCCGCAGGCCGCGTCCAGCCCTCCCGCTGCCACCGGAGTTCCCTCCAGCAGTCCGGTGAGTCCGGCCGCTTCTTTTGTCACAGTTCCCACAATTTCATGGCAGGGGAAAATCTCAGGCAGAAAATGGGCGGGAATCCCCAGCTTCTCCCGCATCTGCTCATCCCAGCACCCCCGCCGCATATCGAAGCAGTGAAGCGCATACCCCTGGGATATATCCTGGGAAACCCTCCCTGTAAGACAATACACCAGGTAGCTGTTACACTGAAGGATCTTGTGGATTTTCCCGTATATCTCCGGCATATTTTCCTGATACCAGAGAATCTTCCCTGTGGTATAAAAAGGCTGTAAGGGGTTGCCGCTCACCTGAAAAACTGCGTCCTCCCCATACTCCCCGCGGATGCGGCTGCAGATCTCATTTGCCCGGGTATCCATCCAGAGGGGGCTCCTGGCCAGCACTTCACCCTCCCTGTCAACCGCCACAGCTGACCAGCTCATGCCGTCCACGCCGATGCCTTTCACATCCCCCGGATGAATGCCGTTTTCCTCAATCAGCTGTTTTGTCACCTGGCATACTGCCTTCCACCAGTCCCGGGGCTCCTGCTCCGCCCATCCCGGCCGGGGATGGTATATGGGATATTTCCCGGTACCTGATGCCGCCACCGTCCCGTCTTTCCGGAAAAAAGCAATTTTACAGGAACTTGTCCCTATGTCAATTCCTAATAACAGTTCCATACACGCCTCCCTTATGTCTATATACACTCCCGGAACCACGCTTCCCATACTTTTGCCCAGGGGACCTCCGAAAGTATATCCTGTTTACAGACAGTATATCAAAAAATCCCGGCAATTTCCACCGGGATTTCCTGACATGTTAAATTGATTAATTGGCCTGTTTTCTCTTCTGAATACAGTCGAAACCAACGGCCAGCGCCAATACTACACCCATAACGATGTTCTGTACATAAGAGTTAATATTCATAAGCACCATACCGTTTTTCAGCGCGCCGATGATAAAGGTACCTGCCACAACGCCTGACATTTT